>JAHDIL010000145.1:2911-5512 GCA_020630835.1 Verrucomicrobiota bacterium | reverse complement strand
TGAGCCGATCGCCGTGGGACCCCAGCCGGGAGGAGTGGACCGACCTCCTCGACGGTGAGCCGCGCTTCCGCGTCGATCAGGTGGCAGCGACATTAAGGGCAGAGGGGGATCTTCCCGTAGAGACCCTCGTCACTATTGGTGAAGGTTCCGCGAGAGCGTTTCAAGCCGCCGGTTTCCCAACAGTTTCCGTGCAAGCGAAAGGGTTGAGCGAAACCAGCTTGCTCGAGCTCGCCCTTGGCATTGAGCGAATTGTTAAGCTGCTGGCCAATCCATAAGGCGGTCGCGCCCTTGACGCGTTTCTGTGATTGGGGAGTTTTTTGCAGCGTATTGATCCGCCGAGAAAAAAGACCTTCTCACCTATCGAAACCGATCTAATGGGCAGGTAAAGTTTGCAGGTATAATCAATACGAAAGACAGGTAGAACGGAAAAGATGAGAGCGATCTCCCAGCAGGTAGAGGCTGCTAGCTTTGCTTGGATTTCTGGGGTGGTGGTTGATTTCATTCTTTCTACTTTAGCTCTTTCAGGCTCGTTGCTAGATCTCGCTCTTGATCAGGTTTCGCATCGTGACCGAGCTTTCCTGCTAGGGCAATTTTCTTGGCAAGGTTTGGGTGACTCAGTTTACGGTGCGACCCTTTTTCGCCTTTTTTAATCGTGAAACCAGTGCTCTTTCAAGGCTGACGGGGCAGGGCTCTAACCAGCTCCTAGCAACGGAGGCGACGAAACAGACGGACCTTCTGAGAAAAATCATGGCAAACACAAAGCCGAAGCCTGGCGTTCAGAGAATGGTTCGAGTCAGAAGCGGTTTCTACATAAATATCAGGAATCCAATCTTTTCAGGAAATCGGCTGCCCGGAATACAGGGCGAGAAAAATGAGGCTACCAGGGAGAGCACCATCACTCTCACTCATTGGGTGGCAACGCTGTCGGAAGCGCTAAACTATGGGGGCTCTTCTTTCCGAGGTTGGTGGCTGGCCGCCAGTCCACGAATTCATCCGGCTCTAGCTGATTGCGTCGCTTGATTCGTGGGTAAATTTCTACACAAAATTGCTCGCTTTGTAACCTTTTTAGGTTACAATCAAACAGATGATCGAAAGCTTCTCCTGCAATCATACGCGCCGCTTCTACAATGAGCAGCGGACCCGTAAGTTTCCGGCTGACATCCTGACTCGTGCGCTTACGAAGCTCGATCAGATCTCCGCCGCTGGTTGCTTGGAAGATCTCCACCTGCCACCATCGAATCACCTTGAATGTCTGCATGGTGACCTATCCGGCTTTTACTCCATCCGCATCAATAATCAGTGGAGAGTGATCTTCGTTTGGGAGAATGGATCGGCGCGCGACGTGAAAATAACGGACTACCATTAAGATATGAATGACGACCTGATTGAAATCGAGAACTCCTTTGCTGTCACGCTTGCTGATATACTGAGCGGGGCGGATGGTTCGCAGAGTGACATCGCTCGGGCGCTTGGGATACCCAGGCAGCATCTCAGCGAGATGAAGCTGGGGAAGAGGCGCTGCACGGCAGAGTATGATCTCCGCTTCAGTCGTTACTTCGGCACGAGTCCAGGATTCTTCTGCCGACTGCAGCTGGCTTACGAAATGCGCCTGGCTAAGCAGGAAAAAGGGGCGGATATCGATGCTGAGGTGAAGCCAGCCGCCTAGGCAACTTACCTTTTCAACACGCCCTGACGGGGATGCGCAACCTGGACGTCTCCCATCTCCGCGCAAGCAAAGGCGAGAAGATCCTCCCCGAGTGGCAAGCCCTGCTCGACTGAGTGTGGCAGTTCCGCATCTTTGCCGGGGCGAATGTGGACCTCTTCGTCACACCGCAGGGGACATGGGTCAATGCTTACGAAAACCACGTCTGGGCGCATCCGTTCCGTGTGACGCTGACAGGCGATCTTGTCCGCATCTCTTGCGGATTGGTTAATGGGGATCTGCCGCGTGTCCGACATCATAAGACGAAGGAATGGCTACCCTATGACTTCAGAAACTTTGAAATTTCCCGCTTGAGAGTGCTCGCTGAATGCGGTTAAAAAAACTCAGTCCCCAACCTTTGGTGGAGACCCGGAAGGAAGCCATTTGTCGGACTCGAACCGACGACCTGCAGATTACAAACCTGTCGATATTTCCCGTTATGTCGGGCTTTCTGAAGGATTTGTGCCTGATTGGTGTCCAATGGAGAAGGTTGTTTTTCGCAAAGAAATTTCTCAGTGAATCCGCGCTTTGTTTTTCGATCTTTGCAAAGTAGCTTTACAAATTCGAAATTATTGGGCTAGATTCCTAGAATGCCGAAATCATTTCTCTGCAGAACGGCTGCTCTTAAAGCAGCTATAGTTGTTAGCATGGTGCCCATCTTTGCTGATGAGGATTGCAGTGAACATAATCACGCTCCAGGCGAGTGCTCTGACGTTGTCTCCGAGAGCGAAGTTTCTGCAGTTCCCGCATGTCCGATGTGACCTGGCGAAGGCGGCACCGTGAGTGGCGCATCTACTGTCGAGGCAACGAAAATCGTGACTACGGGTCGTTGGATTCCTGAGAAGTCTGATGGGGGAAAGCTCTTTTTTAGCTTTTCTTACTGGGCGACGGATGATTGG
>JAHDIL010000145.1:0-2901 GCA_020630835.1 Verrucomicrobiota bacterium | reverse complement strand
CACATCTACCTACCGTCTTATATCGGAAGATCCTCAAGGGCTTAGACCGGCTGTGATCGTGGGAACGTCCAAAGAGGATTTCACTATCGGCGGAGTCGAGTTAGAATCCAGGGCATGGTTTGGGACCGTAAGCAAGGCTCTCCCTAGAGTCGGGGCGTTATCTGATTTCACAATAGCGCCATATGCTGGTGCAGTGTATCTGGACGAATTTGATCAGCTCAATGCGCTAGCTGGAGTGAACATCGCTTATGGAAAATCTTCACTACTTCTTCAGTATAGTGGAACTGACACGCACTTAACCCTTTCTCGCTCACTCAGTGACAGAGTTAGTGTGAGTGCAATCTATTGGGGATTAAAATATCCCGGAGTGGGGGTTCGCTGGCGGTTTTAGTCCTTTTGTTGCCCTGAGATTTCGAGGAAACACAGACCATTTGGGGCCAAAGAGCCGGTGTTGATGGACGCTTGGAGGCGATCACGAGCATAGACAGAGTTCTGCAGAAGCACCGATGCTCAGTCCTCCAGATACAAAGAAACCCTGATGCCATGGGCTTTCAGGGTTTTAGACGAGTGAAGCCATTTGTCGGACTCGAACCGACGACCTGCAGATTACAAATCAGCTGCTCTACCAACTGAGCTAAAATGGCGTTTCGAACCGCCAACCGATTGAAGTTAGCGGGCGGCGAATATGCGCGGCAATAGCAAAAAAGCAAGTGGGAAATTGACTGGGTTGTGTTTTCTGTCTTCCCGTAGGAGTTTTGCCCATGCGCTTTAGTTTGTTTTTTGTGCTTACCGTTTTCCTCTCTTCATTAGGGGGCGAGGAAAAAGCGCAGCCAAAGGTAGAGCCAGTGGGCGATGAACAATACCGGCTGGGAGAGATCTGGTTTGATGCGAAAACACGGGAAGTCCGCCTACCTGTCGTTGTGAATATGGCAGAGGGGGGACCGATCGAGTATCTGCTCGTTCATGAATCGGGTAAAATTCATGAAGCGACATTTTATACGACAGTTCAGCCGCGTTCTCTGGCTACCGTGCTGAAGTTGATTCGGTTCCCACAGGTGAATTTTGCTGATAGTTTGGCGACTCGACAGGTAAGTCCAGAAAAACAGATCGCATTCGAATTCGTGACGACTGCTGACTCGGACAGGGCCTCGGTAGCGGGTTTTTTTATCGATTTGATGAGCCAGAAGCCCTTGAAAGAAATGCCTTTCTTCTTTTCGGGTTCCTTCTGGGAGCAGGGGACTTTTCGTGCACAGAGCGAGGGGAGTTTTGTGGCCGTGCGAGATGATCCCTCGGCTATGTTTCATTTTTTACACACGGGGGCTGAGGAGGATGAGCGTTGGGTCGCTAATCCGGCGCTCTCGCCTCCTGTTGGGACGCGCGGAACGTTGATTATGCGCCCGATTCAGGTGACCCCTGAAGAGCCTTCTGACCGTCCTTAAACGATTTCAGCCCTCATCTTTCTTCACGAGTAGTGCCTCTCGTTTCGCTCGGAATAGTTGCGAATGCTGCCCCATGAGTTAGAAACAGGCCTTTGCATACTCTGTGAACTCTTGCAAAAAACTCCGCTCATTAGTTGCCTTAGCGAAGAGGAAACGTGACTGCATCAGGCGGTAAAGAGCGTTCTAGCTGCTGACAAAATAACCGATAGAATAGCAAGCGTTGTGCATTGCTTTCTTTACTGGACGAGCAGCCTAATTTCCCGTCGATCCCGAAAGAGTTCTTCTATCGGTCGTTACTGCCGATTCAAGGTTTTGGAAGGGAGGAAAAACTGGTCCACGATTATTCTACACAACCGTGCCATCGGGAATGACCATGCCCTTTGGCACGACGACGATCCCATCGCGGATGTAGGCATGCTCGAGGTCAGCATTCTCGCGCTCACCTGGATCGATGACCACGTTTGAGCCAATAATGGCGTTTTTATCTATGATTGCGCGATGAATACGTGTGTTGTTTCCAATCCTGATCGGGACTTCGGTGACTTTTCCGTGCTCATCAAAACACTTCTTATTGTAGAAGTCGCTACCCATGAGGACAACATTCTCCAGCTCGCAGCCGGGCTCGATGACTGAGCGCACACCAATAACGCAGTTCTTGACTGAGGCATGGGTGATAATGGTCCCGTCGGAGATGAGAGAATGCTCGATCGTTGCGTTATTGATCTTGGACGCCGGAAGCAGACGGGAGCGTGTATAGATGGGATTGTGAGGATCGAAGAAGTTGAAGGAGGGAACCATCTTCGTTACTTCCAGGTTTGCTTCGAAAAATGATTTGATGGTCCCAATGTCTTCCCAATAGCCCTGAAAGGTGTGGCTGTAGACTCTATGGGTATCGATCGTCTGCGGGATGATGTGTTTGCCAAAATCTTCAAGGTCGTTGTCGAGAGCTTGTTCCAGAGCATGACGAGAGAAGAGGTAGATCCCCATGTTTGCTTGAAACTTCTCCGTATCCGAGTCGATTCCTGCTGCTTCCAGCATGGGGGCTGGCATCTGTAGTTGATCAAGCAGGGCGTCGTCATCACCGGGTTTTTCCACAAACTGAGTGATCTTTCCTTGGTCGTCTGTGTGCATGAGGCCAAAAGCACGGGCGGGATCTCGATCCACTGGGGTGGTGGCCACCGTTAGATCAGCATTTGCTGAAAGGTGTCGCGCGAGGAGCTTCCTGTAGTCCATGCGGTAAAGCTGGTCACCGCTCAAAATGAGGTAATATTTGTAGGGTTTCTCAAGAAAGTAGATCAGGTTCTTACGCACCGCGTCAGCAGTGCCTTCATACCAGGATTTGCCTCCCGGTGTTTGCTGAGCGGCCAGGACGTTTACGAAGTTTTCGCCAAAGTGATCAAATTTGTAGCCGCTGGTGATGTGGCGGTTTAGGCTCTCGCTGTTGAACTGCGTGAGCACATAC
>JAHDIL010000144.1 GCA_020630835.1 Verrucomicrobiota bacterium | reverse complement strand
AGTAAAGCCCACGCCAAAGCCTGAGGTAAAGCCTACGCCAAAGCCTGAAGTAAAGCCTGCTCCGAAACCTGAAGTAAAGCCCACGCCAAAGCCTGAGGTAAAGCCTACGCCAAAGCCGGTATCTCCTGCGCCACCTACTCCGCAGAAAGTCACTCCGAAGCCCGCTCCAAAAGCCGCCCCTAAACCAGCTAACCCAGAAGCGAACAAGCCAACTCTAGGCACAAAGTTCCCCTCAGTGAAAGCTGCCGTTACCGCTCTCGCTGGCGCCGTCAAAAACCGCGACTTCCCAGCAGTCGACAAAATTGTCAACTCGGATGCCATGAGCAAATCTGTGCGCCCTCGCGTCGAGAAGCTCGTCAGTAACCAGGAGATTTCGCTCTCCGACGAAACGCCTTTTAGTGAGATTTCACGGTCAGCTGCCGGCGGTCGCTGGGCCTTGAATTTCGTAAAAACGCCCAAACCGGATGCTTTTGAAGGTCTTTATGCAGACATTCACGGTAGCGAAGCTGAGGGATTCTATGTTGAGCACATAGCTCTCCCCCTCCGACTCCGCATGCTGAATGATCTCAAATTCTCCGACGCTGGTGGCATGGAAGGAGATTTACCAACAAGCGCTCTGGGCGTCGCTCACGCCTTTGCACGCTCGGTCACCATTCAGGATTTCGATACCGCTCGAGCTCTTTCTGACTCGGAGAAACTCTCCGATGAGCGAATCGCAGCCCTCATGATCGCTCTCGATGAGGGTGACTTCGACCTGGCCTCGGAACGCCCTCTGGTGATGACGCTGAAAAAACCCAAGACGAGCTGGGTCATCGCCCGAGTTGAAGAAGACACAACGAAGACACCAAAGAAAAAATCAGAGTTCGCCATCGAGATGGCTCGCGCCAAAGCAGCTGATCCGTGGCGCGTGGATGCGCTCACTTTCTCCAAAGTGATCGCCTCTCTCGCCGATGATGCCGGCGCCGGGGGTGTAGCCTACGCTCCCATTGTCGAAACACCAAAGAAAGGTGATTCACTCGTCGTCTTTTTCGATTTCGACGGATCGATTATCAACCCACGCGCTAAGCGCCAACTTGAAATCATTTCTTCGATCCTAAAGAGTAACACGAAACGCACCGTAACGATCGGCGGACACGCTGATGCCATCGGTAGCGATCGATACAACTTGCAACTGAGCAGCAATCGAGCAGCAGCTATCAAGGAAACATTGTTAGAATTCGGCGTGTCAGAGACTCAAGTGAAGACAGATGCGTTCGGTGAGCTCAAGCCTATCCAACCCAACTTTAATCCCGACGGAACGGATAACCCATCCGGACGCTCAGAAAATCGGCGCGCCGAAGTTTACCTAGACTTCTAAGCCGCCGAGATGCAGTAGCCTATGTAATCCAACTAGACTAAACATTCGGATTTTTTCCGACTTTTGACTAAAGTGCTCCCTCTTCTACCTTGACCGCCTATGGCGGCTTTGTAGAGTGGAGCACATTTTTTTTGCCCTAACCGATTTTATGAATATTCACGAATACCAAGCTAAGGAACTGTTTGAAAAATTTGGAGTTCCTTCGCCGAAGGGTAAAGTAGCCTCGACTAAAGAAGAGGCCCAAGCTGCTGTCGCCGAGCTAGGCATTTCCGACATTGTCGTGAAGGCACAAGTTCACGCTGGCGGGCGTGGTAAAAACGGCTTCCAAGGCGGCGTCCATCTCGTCAAGTCAGCTAATGAGGCTGCCGACATTGCAGAAAAAATGATCGGCCAAACACTCGTTACTCACCAAACCGGTGAAGAGGGTAAGTTCGTCAGTAAAGTCATGGTGGCTGACGGTGTCGAGATTGAGAAAGAATACTACCTCGCCATCCTCATGGATCGCGAGAGCCGGTCGCCAGTCAGCCTCTACCGAGGGCGGGGTACATATCGAAGGCTGAGTCGACCCCTGATAAAATCTTTCGTGAGGTGATCCACCCGCTACTCGGAATCCAGCCTTATGAGGTGCGCAAGCTCGCTGCTAAGCTCGGATTCGCCGGGGATCAAGCCAAGCAGTTCGCCAAGCTCCTCAAGTCTCTGTTCAAGCTCTTCCTCTCCTGTGACTGTTCCATGGTAGAGATCAACCCTCTGGTCACGACTCCCGATGGTCAGGTATTAGCCCTAGATGCCAAATTTGATTTTGACGATAACGCTCTTTATCGCCACCCAGACATTCAGGAGCTACATGATCCCACAGAAGAAGATCCGCGGGAAGTGGAAGCCGCCAAGTTCGATCTCAACTACATCGGGCTCGATGGAAATATCGCCTGCTTGGTGAACGGGGCAGGCCTCGCTATGGCCACCATGGACATCATCAAATACTCCGGCGGTGAGCCCGCCAACTTCCTCGACGTAGGGGGGGGCGCGACGCAGGAGCAGGTGACCAATGCTTTCAAGATCATCATGAGCGATCCAAACGTGAAGGGAATCCTCGTCAATATTTTTGGCGGCATTATGGATTGTGACGTCATCGCCAAAGGGATCGTCGCCGCCTGCGATGAGGTCGGCCTAAGCCTTCCGCTGGTTGTCCGTCTCGAGGGCAACAATGTCGAGGCAGGAAAGGCTACCCTATCCGGCTCGACCGTCGACCTTATTTCCGCGGATGACTTAGCTGACGCTGCTAAGAAAATCGTCGCCGCCATCCAAGCTTAAGCCCAGCCCTTTTTAATCTTTTCTATTCTTTCTCATGGCTATTCTCGTTGATGAAAACACCAAAGTCCTCATTCAAGGAATCACCGGTTCCTTCGGCGGACGTCACGCTCAGCTCAGCCTCGACTACGGCACGCAGGTCGTTGCAGGAGTAACTCCCGGCAAAGGCGGTCAAGAATTCGGAGGCTGTGTCCCTGTTTTCGATACTGTCAGTCAGGCTGTCGCAGAAACAGGTGCCACCGTTAGCGCCATCTTCGTTCCTCCTCCCTTCGCAGCCGATGCCATTCTGGAGTCGGTCGATGCCGGGGTAGATCTTGTCGTAGCCATCACTGAGGGCATCCCTGTGATGGACATGATGCGCGTGCGCGCTGGCATGGAAGGCACCAACGCTAGGCTCATAGGTCCCAACTGTCCCGGGCTGGTGACTCCTGGCACTGGCGAAGACTCACATGGCGGCTGCCGGATCGGCATCGCGCCCGGATATATTCACAAGCGCGGCAAGGTAGGCGTCGTTTCTAGAAGTGGCACACTTACTTACGAAGCCGTTTGGCAACTCACCAACCTTGGGCTCGGCCAGAGCACCTGTGTGGGTATTGGCGGTGATCCGATCAACGGAACCTCTCATGAGGACGTCCTCAAAATGTTTAACGACGACCCTGAAACCGAGGCCATTATCATGATCGGTGAAATTGGCGGAACGGCAGAAGAACAAGCGGCCGCTTGGGCAGCAGAGAATTGCGACAAACCAATCGCTGCTTTCATTGCGGGTGCCACAGCTCCTCCCGGCCGCCGTATGGGTCATGCCGGCGCTATCGTATCTGGTGGCCAGGGCACAGCTGAGGCCAAGATAGCCGCTCTGAAAGCGGCCGGCATCGAAGTAGCCGAAACCCCATCGGATATGGGTGCTGCTCTTGTCCGTGCGATGGGATAAAACAACCTCAACTTTCCAGCCGGTCAGGTCGTAACCCGACCGGCTTTTTCTTTTCTGATCACTCTCTACCAACTTATCGATTATGTCTGAAACACCTGATTACGCCAAAGGGCTCGCCGGAGTCATCGCCAACGAATCCTGCCTGAGTGACGTGCAGGGTGAGGCCGGGATCCTGCGGTATCTCGGATATAACATCGATGATCTGGTAGCAAACTGCTCTTTCGAGGAAGTCACCTACCTACTTCACCGACGCGAACTACCGACTGAGTCTCAGCTGGCTGAGTTCACCAAGACGCTACGCTCCCATCGCAGCCTGCCCGAGGGTATTGTCGATTTCATCAAAGCAGCCCCTAAAGATGCTGCGCCGATGAATCTAATCCGAACTGGTGTCAGCATGCTCGGTCTCTACGATCAGCGGGGCAATGACCAAGATCGGCCGACGAATGAGGATCGCGCGATGGCAATCATCGCCAAAATCCCAATCATGGTCGCCTACTTTCATCGTGTCCGTCAAGGACTAGACCTCCCTGAGCTACGCGATGATCTAAGCGAGGCCGGACACTTCCTCTATCTGATCACCGGCGAAGAGCCTGGCCCAGAAGCTACCAAAACGCTCGATGTCGCCTACATCCTGCACGCTGACCATGGTATGAATGCGTCCACCTTCAGCGCTCGCGTGACGGTGGCCACTCTTTCGGACATGTATTCGGCCATTACATCTGCCATCGGGACCCTCAAGGGGCCTCTGCACGGTGGGGCGAATGAAGGCGTTATCCACATGCTGCACGAAATTGGCGATGAGGATAAAGTCGATGCCTATGTAGAAGATTGCCTAACTAATAAGAAAAAAATCATGGGTATTGGGCACCGTGTCTATCGAGTGCTCGATCCACGTGCTCCGCATTTGCGGACAATGGCGATCAAACTTACCGAAGAGCTGGGTGAGCCAAAATGGATCAAGATGTCTGAGCGCATCGCTGAAATGATGCGTGAGCGTAAAGGGCTCAATGCTAACGTCGACTTCTATTCGGCCACAGTTTATTACTCACTGGATATCCCGACTGATCTGTTCACCCCCATCTTTGCCATCTCTCGTGCTGCCGGCTGGACAGCACAGGTGCTCGAGCAACTGGATGATAGCCGCCTCTATCGCCCTCTCACCCTTTACACTGGACCTACTGAGGACCAGCCTGTGACACCGATTGCTGAGCGCGGTTAAGAAAAAAGGTATCCTCACTCTCGTAGTCTAAGGCCATGACCGCAAGGTTCATGGCCTTTTTTTGGTCACCGCTCTTACCCTGCGACCACTTCCTGACACTACAGTAGCTTAAAGAAAAGGGATTAGGCTAGCATCGCATCTCTCACTTCTGCCCAATCAAGGGAATTCCAGTCGCCGTGCTCCTGCTGTCGAAACAAACTAACACTAGGATACCATACTGATGTTCTTCTCTCTACTCCCCATCGCCAATCGGCCCAAGTCGGGAGAAGCAGCGCGGTTGGGCATCCGAGAGAACCCGCTAAATGAGCCACTGCGGTATCAATACTGACTACGCCGCGGGAGGAGCGAATGCAGTCAGCCGTGTCGGCAAACGACGCCCCGGGTGCGAGTGGGAAGGTGACCCCCATCTGAGACAAACTCTCACGATCATGATCCGCTAGCTCCGTTTGCAAGCAGACAATCGGAGTGCTGCTCTTTCGCCATCTTTCTATGTGCGGAAGCAGGTCAGCATGCAAATCTAAACTCTTCCACCGTTTCACGTAATCAATATCACGGGCTCTTGCAGATCCGATGGTAGCCGTTGAGAAAAAGAGTCCGATCGGCCGATTCTCGATCTCTCGACTTTGCCAGGGAGAACCAAGATGGCTTGAATTTGTGAAAGTCGGATTGGGGGTAAGCTCCAAACGCTGCCCTAAGCTCATGACCCGGACAT
>JAHDIL010000143.1 GCA_020630835.1 Verrucomicrobiota bacterium | reverse complement strand
ACCTTTCAGTCTCTATGGATAGGCGGCCAAGCTCTAGGAAATCGCCCCGGTCAGGAAACCCCTCTAGACATAAGTGTAGCCATCACCCTTCTTCTTTTGGTCCTAGAAGCCGCGCGGCGCTGTATGGGGTGGGCTTTACCGATTCTAGCGTTGCTTTTCCTCACCTATGCGCTAACCGGGCCAAACCTTCCGGATTGGCTTCTACCTCACCGGGGATACAGCCTGGATCGAACCGTCCCTCAAGCGGCTTTGCACGGTCAGGGCATTTTTGGCGTCGCACTCGGGGTGATGTTTCGTTACGTGTTCCTGTTCGTCGTATTCGGTGCTTTTCTCAATGTTACAGGTGCTACTGGCTTCATCATCGACTTTGCTCAGCGAGTCTTCCGCAACAGCGTGGGAGCCCCTGCAAAGGTAGCTGTCGTCAGCAGCGGCTTCATGGGATCATTATCAGGAAGCGCGGTAGCGAACGTGGTAACGACGGGAACCTTTACCATTCCACTGATGCGTGCGTCCGGATTTCGGCGCGAAATTGCTGGCGGAATCGAGGCCGCATCCAGCTCAGGAGGAGCACTCGTGCCACCAGTAATGGGGGCAGCTGCTTACCTAATGCTAGAGATCGTGCAACCATCGGTGACCTATCTTCAAATCATTCAATCGGCTCTCATTCCAGCGATCCTCTACTACCTATCGATTTTTCTTTTCGTTCATTTTCACTCTCTACGCCTTGCCAACGCTACTGATCGAGACCCAGCGGCAGCCCCAGAAGGCCCACCCAACGAATCATCCGCACAAGCGATCCCCCCTTTTAAGGGCGTGCTTTTTGTGGCCTCTCTCGCGAGCTTGATCACTTTTTTAGTGCTGGGGTTTACTCCGTTCCGAGCCGTCAGCTTTGCTCTTATTGTGCTCATTATATTGAGCTTTTTCCATCCAGAAACCCGGTTGAATCCCGCGAAGCTTATCGAGGCCGTTCGAGGTGCCGGACGCGATGTCGTCCCGCTGATTTGTGCCTCTGCCTGCGTAGGCATCATCATCGGAGTCGTCACGCTAACCGGAGTGGGTTCGCGCTTTCCGGCGATGATCCTTCCGCTAGCAGAAAACAATCTCCTAGGCGCTCTCATGCTGATCATGGTAGGAGCACTCGTGCTCGGAATGGGGCTACCCTCAGTCGTATGCTATCTTCTTATGGCAACGTTAGTTGGCCCAGTTCTTGGCAACCTTGGCGTAGTCCCTCTAGCAGCCCATTTCTTCATCTTCTATTTTGGCATGATGAGCATGGTGACCCCACCCGTAGCCCTCGCTGCATATGCGGCGAGTTCAGTAGCTGGCTCAAAAATTGTGCCCACTAGCCTCGCCGCATTTCGAGTTGCTCTCGTCGGGTTCACTCTGCCTTACATGTTTGTCTTCCGACCTGAGCTATTGCTCCTATCAGCAGACGGCGGCATGCCACCACTAATTGCCATCGTCTATTCGACAGCAATTGCCGCTCTTGGAATCGTAGCATTTGCCGCAGCTCTGTCAGGATATCTACGTTCTAGACTAAGCACGTTGATGCGAACGGTTTTATTCGCAGCAGCGGCGCTGATGCTTTACCCGGGAGATGCTTTTCTTTTCCCCGAATCTTGGCTGCTAACTATTCACGACTTATCCGGAGTGATTCTGTTAGGTTCAGTTGCTCTATTGAGCAGAAAAACGCCTACCTCTCTAGGCTAGCGAGTTCTCCACACGCCTTCCATGAGGCAAACTCTCCAGGACGCAAACGGTAGCGAGCAATGTTCCCCTCGTGTAAGCTTTTCAGCTCAATCATTACCGTTTTGATAAACTGATCACGTGCTTCATCCGGTATTTCACTGGCTTTATGTATGACCCGATCTTCCATAGGAGACTGCTCACGAAAACGCACAATTTCACGAACAACTTCCTTAAGCTCCTCACGGTATCGCATACGAAAAGGATCGGGATCTCCTAAGGAGAAACGCAGCGCCTTGTATTTTTCAGCAGAGCGCCTGTATGCCCAAGCAAAGACGTCTCTCAAATAGTCTACCCGCTGTAGCTCGTAGACAGCAATCAGAGCATGAACGTAATCATCGGTCTCCACATCGACGAATGACAAGGGACACAGATTGTGACGAATCATTGGTATGTTGGCAGCCAGTCGTGACACACGCTTATTCACTTCTTCGAACGCCTGCAAATAGGGTAGATGCACCATAACGAAAAAAGACGCCTCAAAAGGATCTCGAATCTCGCTAGCTTTTGAGAGTATCTCAGTGAAATACTCTTCAATCTGTTGCGGCACCTCAAGCGGCAGATACACCGTCCCTGAGATGCCCACCGGCCGATGGCGTAGACTTCCACAAAGAACGGGATCACTCATCAAGTTCTCGGACAAAAGTGCATGAATATTGCACAAGGTGTAGCGATTGAATCCGATCTCCTCTGTGGTATCAGCCAGCATCTCAATAGCTGCTTTGTGATTAAGGATCATTTGAGCCTCATGAGTGGCTTTTCCATCCACGGACTCGCCTAATTTCAGCAATCTCTCCGTTTCAATGAGAGAATAGGTATTGCCCTCCAAGCGGCTGGAGTTCCAGGCCAGATCGATAAGTAATCGGCTAAGAATTTGCCTCAAATACGTTCCGGCAGGCAAACTCGAAACGCCCACTTCACCGAGTCCCTTCAGCTCTTCACGAAGGCTAGCGGGAAGGTAAAAAGTCTTGTTGGGACGATAAGTTTGTAGGAATGAGGGATCGTATCCCACGGGCATGCGCTCTTTAATAGGGAGCCGAACGGCTCGCCGGAGTTCTCTACCTTCGGGGCTGAGCCAACCTGTGGGTTGAGCTTGATATTCTACAACCTCCGATTCCACGAAAATAGGAAAGTCCACACCCGCAGAATCCTTGACCGGCACTCCTGCCACTCTGTATCGCCGCCCGCGACCTGCGCCCTCGGCGATCAATTCTCCGCGCTGACATAGCTCATCAAGTCGACGTTGTAATGTCCGCCTACTAAATCCGATCTCAGAGAGCGCAAGCAGATCAGCAACCGCTGCGTTCCCCGCTAGGCGACCCACGGAATCTTTTATGACACGATATTCTTTTTCTGGCACGATCTTTGGCACAATAACAATATTATGCCATAAAAACTAAATAGCGCCATAAAAATAGCCCTTTCGTGCCAAATAAACGAATCAAACTAGACTTCTGACCGATCTGGTGATGCTTGTGCCGCTAAGGCTTTCTCAGCTTGTTGCCCTAAGAGATCTAGGACAGCGACGATACCAACCAGTTTTTGGTCGCTATTGGTGACGAGACACTTGTAACGACCGCTGCGAACCATGCATTCGAGCGCTTCGGAAACGCTCACTGAATCAAAGCAAACAGGTAGGTGCATAAGGGAGATTCCCTCAAGGCTAGACTCCAATTTCGCTTCATCTTTCTTCAGATAATCGAAAAAGTCTTCCCGGCTAAGCACGCCGTTGAGCTTGCCTTCACCATCGACTAGCGGGTAGCTCGAGAACCGGCGCTTCTGGAACATCGTGAGAGCACAAGCCAGCGTGTCCGTTTTTTTCAAAACGGCCAGGTCCGTGCGCATCACCTCATCTACAGGTTTCTCAAGAAGTTCCGAATCCAACTTTCCGACAATCGCATCTACCTCCGCCTCAGCAGAGCTCTGCGCAGTTGTCTTGGCCAGGACGCGCTTAAAGCGTCGGCTTGTATGAAAGAACGGCAAGACGACATCGCCGGCCAGGGCTACCAGTTCAGTTGCTCCCCGCGCTACCGCATTGTAGAGATACCCACCACCGTGGACTAAGGCACGCTCTCCAAAGAAATCTCCAGGTTCGATGCTCCTCACAACACGGCTCTCCTTATCAACCAAGTCGATCTGCCCAGACTTCACGACATAAAGAGAAAAAGCAGGCTCACCGGAGTTAAACAAGATATCGTCCGGCTCGAGATGCACCTCCTGTAGCACCTCTGTGTAACTGGGGTTAAGCAAATTGATATCACGAGGAAAAAACAGGTCGAGCGTCCAGTCTAGAACAACCCTCAGCTTTCGATCTAAGCGCGGGAGCTTAGACAGATAGATTGTCCGCCACATAAACCAGGCGATGAAGCCTGAGAACTGCATACCCATGATACTGGCGACGGCCGTATGGTGTCCAATTGAGGCGAGTTCTCCAAGATTTTTAAAGGTAAAAGGTTTCAGGGCTTCCCCTCGGAGACTCCGTCCGATATTCTGAGCAAGTAGAATACCCTGACGCATGGCGAACTGAGCGGTCTGAGGGCAATGATCGCCTTCTTCCCCGGCCAGATAGGGGATACTGGCGCAATCTCCGGCCGCCCATACATTCTCCAATCCCTTCACCTGAAGGGTAGCCTCACCACTGATCCAGTTTCGCTCGTGAGGCACCGATTCGCGCGAGCAAAGACTGCGAATGGCAGAATTTGGCGCATTGCCTACCGTCGAAACAACTGTAGCAGTCTCAATTTCATCGCCCGAATTCAAGTAAACCTTAGTAGCGGTAACGGCACGCACTCTTTCCTTCAGGCGCAATTCTAACCCACGATCAGCGAGCTTAGCACCCGCGTAGTGCCCCAAATCCTCAGTCAGGGTTTGCAATATGCGATCGCGGCTATGCACCAGGATCACTTTGTAGTCGTCTGCCGAAACTCCTCTGTAGAAATCGACCGCCTCTTTAAGCATATCTAGGATTTCACCAGCCGTTTCCACGCCTGAATACCCGCCTCCCACCACAACGAAGGTGAGCAGCCGTCGCTTGATGTGTGGGCGGTGCTCCGCATTAGCCTCCTCGATACGTGAAATAATGGTGGAGCGCAGGACCATGGCGTCACCCACATTTTGCATGAGAAAGGCATGTTCAGGCATGCCCGGGACGCGACTTAAATCGATCTCAGCACCTAGCGCCAAGACGACGTGGTTAAACTCGATGATGACATCCGCCGAATAGTGACCGGTGTCTACATGCACCTCCTTCTTCTCCAAGTCGATGTGTTCGACAATTCCACGGTAGACGCTGAGGCCTTTACAAAGCTGACGAATAGGACTGATCACATGACGTGGCGCAATCGATGCCCCAGCCACCTCTGCCAACATCGGTTGGAAAACCATGTAGTTCTGGTTTGAAACAATCGCTGCGTCCTCGGGACGGAAGCCTGATTTTTTGAGCTCCTTCGCCAGCCTTTGCCCGCAAAAAACACCAGCAAATCCTCCGCCTAAAATGACGACTTCCTTTTTAATGCGACTGACAGGGGTAGCGCGCTGAGATTGATCTGACATAAGGGAAAAGTGTTAACGGCAAAACCTAAAGCGTCCAGTCGCCTCACACAAACAAGCAGAGCAGGTATCAGGCCGAGCGCAAGCAAACCGCTGACACAATCTAAAAAGACCGTTAAAAAGCTAGCCTAGGATGACTACTCAGCCTCGCTAACTTCGGTTGGGGGAGGAGCCCCACCATAGCTGCTCAACTGGGGAAGAACGCAGACAGCATCAACCATCCTCCAAAGGCTAATTCCCACCGAAAATTCTCCTAAGCAACCCTCGACCTTTT
>JAHDIL010000142.1 GCA_020630835.1 Verrucomicrobiota bacterium | reverse complement strand
ATACGATGAGAGCACCCGCCGGCAGATCTGGAACCAGCGCGCTTACCATCGAGCCTAGCCCGCCACTAATTCCCCCGAGTGCACCAGAGAGAGCAGTCATAGCCCCTGCACGTTGGGTCCAAAAGCGGGCGGCAGCAGCAGGAGTAATGAGGAAGGCGATGACAAGAATAAGCCCAACGGCCTGCAGGCCGGCCACCGTTACCACTGTGACGAGTATGAGCAGGGCGGCATCTAGTAACCCCACTGGCCAGCCCTGTGCTGCCGCAAATTTCTCGTCGAAACAGAGCGTGGTTAGTTCTTTAAAGAATAGAGCTGAGACGAGAATCGCGAGCCCGGTAGTAACACTGAGAATGTAGAAATCGCTTCTCACCATGGAGGCGGTTTTTCCGTAGATGAGCGAATCCAAGCCCGCAGCGCTTGCACCCGGCAACGTTTGAATCATCGAAAGTAGCGCGATTCCTAGACCAAAAAAGATGCTCAATACTAACCCCATAGCGGCATCATCTGTGAGGCGGGTGGTGCGGCGTATGCCAGCCATGCCTGCAACGCCGACTAGGCCGGAAATGGTCGCGCCAATAAGGAGGCCTCCTAGGTTTTTCCCACTCATCCCAAACGCAACCATCGCTAGGAAAGCGAGAGCGATTCCAGGAAGGGTTGAATGGGCGAGCACATCCCCCATGAGCGAGCGCTTGCGCAGGAGGAGAAACGATCCAACGACGCCAGACGCGACGCCGAGCAGGGTCGTAGACAGGACCACCAGCTGCGTGTTGTAGTTGCGCAGCGTCAGGACCTCAAGCAGATCAGCGAGCGACATGGCTGAGCGCGTGTGCGGCGTCGTTTAGGATATTTAAGCGACCGCCGTAAGTTTTTTCCAGGTTCTCTTGGGTAAAGGTATCCGATACGTTTCCCGCTGCGACAATCCTCATGTTTAGCAAGACGACCCAGTCGAAGTGCTGACTGACTGTTGCCAGATCGTGATGGACAACAATACAGGTTTTGCCCTGCTCATTGAGTTCTTTCAAGAGGGTGACAATGGCCTCCTCAGTAGCGGCGTCGACAGCGGCGAAGGGTTCATCCATTAGATAAACTCGAGCATCCTGTGCCAAGGCACGTGCTAGGAAAACACGTTGCTGCTGACCGCCGGAAAGTTGGCTGATCTGTCTCCGGGCTAGGTCAGCCAGCCCAACGCGGTCGAGAGCCTCGAGTGCTGCTGCCCGCTGACTTGCTCCGACCCGTCGAAACCAGCCGAGTTTACGGTAAGTGCCCATGGCCACCACATCGAGGACGCTAACCGGAAAATCCCAATCCACCGATTCTCGCTGAGGCACATAAGCCACGAGGTCACGCCTCTCTTCGTAGGGGAAGCCATAGACCCTGATGTCGCCCGAGGCGATAGGGATAAGCCCTAGGCAGGCTTTTAAAAGGGTGCTTTTCCCCGCGCCATTTGGGCCTACGACTCCGACTAGTTTGCCCTCTGGCACATCGAGATCGATATCCCAGAGCACAGGTTTGCGGTTATACGCCACGGTCAGATCATGCACTGCCAGTGGCACCGTCTCCGGGTGCGCAGAGATGGTCTCATTCGCGGGGTCACCCGCTGGAGACATGTGACGCAACAATTTACTCATGAACCGTCAGGTTCCCGTTGAGCCCTGTTGCGGGTGCTTGGCCGCCGAGGGCATTGGTGATGGTGGTCACGTTGTGATCGATCATCCCGATGTAGCTCCCCTCATAGGTGCCTGCCGGCCCCATCGCATCGGAAAAAAGCTCGCCGCCTATCAGCACTTGTTGACCTTTTGCCTGAGCTCCTTCGATCAGGGCTTTTACATTTTTGTCCGAGAGTGAGGACTCCACGAAAATCGCCGGGATCTTCTGATCAACGATGAAGGTGACGAGCTCTTCGATATCGCGGATGGCCGCTTCTGATTCTGTGCTGATGCCCTGAATACCCTTTACCTCGATACCGTATGCCTGTGCCAGATAGCCAAAAGCATCATGCGCGGTGATAAGGAAGCGACTCTCTTCAGGTATGCTGCTAATCGTTTTCTGAGCGTAGGCGTCAAGTTCGGTCAGCTTTTCCTTGTAGGCATTAGCCCGAACGGTAAACGCCTCTTTTTTCTGAGGGAGGAAAGCTGTTAGGGCTGCGGTGACCTCATCAAGTGCCATTGTCCAGGCCTTCACATCCATCCATACATGAGGGTCAGTGTGACCTTCTTCATCTTCGAGTAGGAAATTTTGACGGTTTTTCACAGCCTCGGCAATGGCATGGACCGGTTTGCCGTCTGATGACTGTTTGCTGAGGACCTCCTCCATTTTTCCCTCCAGCATGAGACCGTTGTAAAAGATAATGTCTGCGGCATCCAGCGCTTTCACATCTGCTAGTGTCGGATTGTAGAGGTGGGGGTCTATGCCCTCGCCGATAAGCGTGGTTATGGCTACGTCGTCGCCGCCTACCGCTCTAACTAAGTCAGCAACCATGCCGATAGTGGCGAGAGCCGTTGGTTTGTCGGGATTCGGATTTGTCTCGGCGGCAGGCTTTGGCTGACAGGCCGAATGGGTGAGGGCGACCGATAGGAGCAGCCCATAGATCAGGCTCTGAGTCGCGAAAATAAACTTCATGGTTGCGAGAATCCGTTATTATCTTGAGTTGTCAAGATTGGCTTTTCGTGAATACTGCTATATGCCTACCAGCACTGTTGAGGATTACTTAAAATGCCTAGATCGGTTAGAGTCGAATCAGAAATCTGATAAGACGAGTGGGCCATCCGTGGGTGTGGTAGCCGACGAGCTTGGTGTGACGACTGGCACTGTTTCTGTCATGATGCGCAATCTGCAGAAAAAGGGGTGGGTCGATTACCAGCCTCGACGCTCAGTGGCATTGACAGAGCAAGGTAGGGCGCAGGCTCGTGATGTCCTGCGCCGTCATCGAGTGATTGAGACTTTCCTTGTAAAAGTCATGGGATTCTCCGGTGATGCCGTGCATGAGGAGGCGGAGGTGCTGGAGCACGCCGTCTCCGAGCGGGTAATGGAGCGTATGGACGAGATGTTAGACTTTCCTGAGTTTGATCCACACGGGTCACCGATTCCGAAGTCGATCGGAGAATGACCCACATAGGCCGTGGCTTTGTCGCCAAAAACAGAGCAGGGCTATAAAAACACTCTCTGGAGAAGACCCATTCTCCCAAAAATCGAAAAATCTGTCGAGCAAACCCGTGTTTCATGCTCTTACTTATCCTTTGCTAAACGTCTGAAGGATTCCTGTTTAGCCATTGCGTTGACCTCATGAATGCCATTGATCCCAAAGACCGCCCATCTGTGCGGACGCTTTTCTTTGAGCTCGCGACTCCGGAGCAGCCGTTTACTTTCCGAAATGGGGACGTCTTTGAGAAAGCTCAGTTGGCTTATGAGACCTACGGGGAGCTCAATGAGGACAAAAGCAATGCCATCCTTATTTTTCATGCTTTGTCCGGCAGCCATCACGTCTATGGATACAATGAGGAGGTCGATGGAGTCGATCTCTGGACGAAAGAGTGCACGGTCGGGTGGTGGGAGACGCTCGTTGGACCCGGCAAGGCTATCGATACGAACAAGTATTTTGTCATCTGTGCCAACTACCTCGGCGGATGCTATGGATCGACAGGACCGGCATCGATAGACCCTGCCACTGGGATTCCCTACGGGCCGACTTTTCCAAATGTCACGATCCATGATGTCGCCCAGAGTCAGGCGCGCCTGCTGGATTACTTGGGCATTGAACAACTTTTGGCCGCTGTCGGGCCGTCTGTCGGTGGGTTAGCATGCACTACTTTCGCTGCGCTCTTTCCTGACCGCGTCCGAGTAGTGATCCCCATCGCAACGGGGGTGAAGACCACCGTGCTCAATCGCATCATCCTGCTGGAGCAAATTCTTGCCATCGAGAATGACCCCAGCTTTAACGGTGGGAACTACTACGCTACGGGAGACCCCGATATTGGGCTGGCGCTGGCTCGGATGATCAGCCACAAGACTTTCGTGCATCTCGATGCCATCGAGCGGCGTGCTTCAAAGGATGTCATTCGCACAGAGGACCGCTTTTCTTGGTATCGTGCTCATGACCACGTGGAGAGCTACATGTTGCATCAGGGAAAGAAATTTACTGATCGGTTTGACGCGAACACCTACCTCCGTATCTGCGAGATGTGGAGCCGCTATGATCCAGTTTTGGAGGCAGACGCTACGGATCGCGCCGAACTTTACGGCCGCTCTGCTGCAGCTGAGCAGCGTTTTCTTGTTTTCAGTATTCAGGAGGACTACTGCTTTTATGCAGAGGAGCAAGAACGCTTGGTTGATGGCCTGAAGGCCGCTGGTGTGGATCACCTGTTCCTGACTGTGCATTCTGATAAAGGTCATGACAGTTTCTTGCTAGATCCCGGGCTTTACGCCCCCCACATACGCATGGTCCTTGCTGATGGAGAGCTGGCGTGAAGCATCGAGGGTAGCCCTCTTTGGCGGGTCATTCGACCCCATGCACCTAGGTCATTTGCAAATGGCTGAGGCTGTCCTGGCAGCAGGCTGTGAGCATATCATCCTCCTGCCCTGTCAGCAATCTCCCCACAAGCACATAGCCCCAGCTGCCCCGGCCACACGCATGGAAATGGCGAAGGTCACTCTCGAGGCGAGCGACTGGCAGAGCCGCTTGCATGTAAGTGACTACGAGTTGCAGGCTTCCGGTCCGAGCTATTCTTGGAATTGAGCACTTCCGCCAGCTTTCGCCCAGCACTTGCTGGTCGTGGGTGTTGGGCGATGATCAGTGGCTAGCGATTGAGACATGGTCTCGTGCTGATTACCTTCGCGAGAATGTCCATTTTTACGTTCTCGGAAGGGCGGGGGCTCCTTTTGTCCCGCGGCAGGCTTGGTCGGCTACTCGGATCGCTTTTGATCATCCCGCGTCGTCTACCCAGATACGTGAAAGTTTCAGCCAAAACCGAGAATGGCTAGCCCCAGGAGTCTCAGAGATAATCGGTCGCGAGGCCCTTTATCGTTGACTCATGCCGCAAGAAAAGCGCAGGATTTAACCTCTATCCACGAGCTTTTCATGCCACGCCTCATCACCTTCGGAATCATTGCCTTCTGGCTTGGGAGCCTTGTGTGTCTAGCTTGGTCGCATTTTGCGCCTGCGTCGAGCCAGTTTAGAAAGGTTAGTCCCCGTTTAGTTGTTGATGCCTTTTTTCGATCGGAGGAGTCGGCGACCTTGCGCCTGCTGGACTCGAGAGACGGGAATTGGGGGGTGATCAATCTCACCCCCAAGATGCTTGGGGAGGGAGCCGATGATGCCCAGCTACGATTCACTGGCCGTATACGTTTGCCTGAAGGCGCTCCCTCTTTCCTTGGCGAACGACTTTTTATCCAGGGCGTTTCCCAATTTTCAGCAGATCGAACGATTAAAGAATTTTCCATCACGATAAAAGCGGTAGGGCGTGAATGGCAGACGACTGTCTCTGGAGCAGTTGGTGGAGAGCCTCGGCTCAAACTGCAAAATGAAGGGGCGATCCTCTTTGATGGCACGCGGCAGCAACTACTCTCACTTGGTAGTCTCTTAGGC
>JAHDIL010000141.1 GCA_020630835.1 Verrucomicrobiota bacterium | reverse complement strand
GGAAATGTGACGCGTTGCCTCCATTCCAACCTCCTCCGAAAAAGAAAACGACGGCGGGTTTCGGAGAGGAAGCTTTTGCTGATTTCCCAGGCTTCCAGTATAGATGCAGATCGTCTTTCTGGGTGGATTTGAAGGCGATAGCGTCCCATCCGTGCCGGACAATCCCTGGATCAGGTTCATTTTCCTCGGCCGATCCTGTCGACAAAAATAAGGCGAACAAAAAGGAGAGAGTGGTGAGCGTTGGACCTTGAGAGTTTTTCATGATCCACATTTTCGTATGGATATTAAAACTCGCAAAAATTAACAGTTACATCATCGCGGAACCTGAACGAGTTCTGAGAAAGGTGTGACTTCTTTGCCTCAGTATTGTATCCAAGGATACAGAGATGTGCAGAAACTCTCGCCTTCTTTTATAAAAGTTATCACCAATTTAATCTAATGGACGCAGTCAAAATTCTCGGAAGTCTTCTCAACAGCAACGCTATGGGATCGAGCACAGGGGGCAATATCCTCGGATCCCTCCTTAGTGGCAATCAATCAGGTGGCAGCAGCCCAGCGATGAATATCCTCGGCACGCTTATGGGGGGGCAAAATCGGGCGCAGTCCGGCGGTTTAGGCGCGTTGGGTGGCCTATTAGCCGCCGCGGCAGGGAACCGTGGCCAGGGTGGCAGCGGGGGACTTGACGCCCTTGGCTCGCTTTTGGGTTCATCTTCGGGCCAAGGCGGTGGACTTGGTGCACTGGCAGGTCTGCTCGGCGGAGCTAGTGGTAGCCAATCCGGTGGCGGCCTTCTGGGCGAGCTGCTGGGCAGCGGCGGACAGAGTGCTGGTGGAGGCATGCTGGGCGGTCTGCTTGGGGCTCTTGGTAAAAGCCAGGGTGGTCCAGCTGCCGGTGGCGGGTTGGGCTCTTTACTTGGCGCCACAGCAAGCGGTGGCAATGGCAGTCAGATGCTCGGAGCCCTTCTCGGTGGCGGTCAGGCGGCAGCGCAGGCCCCTCCCCAGGAAGCGCAAGATGAAGCAGAGACCCTGATCCAGGCCATGTGCATGGCAGCCAAATCTGATGGCCGTGTCGATGAAGCAGAGCGCGAGGCGATTCTCGGAAGACTTGGAGATCTTGATGAAGATGAGATTAGCTACCTACGAGAGCATCTTTCGGGACCTGCAGATGTCGACTTGGTGGTGAAGAACACTCCCAGCGATATGGCGGAGCAAGTTTATGCGTTTTCCCTGTTGGCCATCAAGCTAGACACTCAGGAAGAGGCGCAGTATTTCGCCCAGCTCGCGCAAGGTTTAGGTATGTCAGCTGATCAGGCGAATCATGTTCATGCCCAGCTCGGTGAGCCGCAGATTTTTGCGTGAGTCCGACGCCGGCATTCCGTGCTTTGTTCACTGGGGATTCTTTACTTGATCCTACAGGGCTTTCACTGACGGTTAGTTGCGCTCTTCCCGCTTTGCGTAGGGCCGGCGCTCTTTATCATGGCAAGACCCCGTAGATCAAAAACAGCAGGTAACAGGCCTCGCGAAGCGCGAGAAAATGCTCACTCTAGCGCCTCCACTGGTATCGCCCGGTTATCGGAGGATAGTCTCTTTCAGGGGATCTCTGAACTTACCGCCGATGGCGAAGATGTTCTTCTCCTCATTCTCGATGAGGTGCAGGACCCTCATAACTTAGGCGCTTGCCTGCGGTCTTCCGATGGCGCAGGGGTCGCTGCCGTCATCGTTCCCCGGCATAAGTCAGCTCCGGTCACGGACACCGTGGTCCGGGTGGCCTGCGGAGCGGCTAAAAGTGTTCCTGTCGTATCGGTTGGAAATATGGCGCGCTTCCTCGACCGGTTGCGAGAAGAGCACGCCTTCCGCGTCGTGGGGACGGCAGATCAGGCGACACATGATCTCTATGAGCAGGATTTCACGGGAAACATCGGCATTGTTTTGGGAGCCGAGGGAAAGGGGATGCGCCGACTCACTCGAGAAGGTTGCGATGATCTTATCCGCATTCCCATGCTAGGCGATGTCGAGTGTCTCAATGTCTCGAACGCAGCGGCTGTTTGCCTCTACGAGGCGGTGCGACAGCGGCGCGACTAGAGGGCATTTTTTTCGCAAAAAACACGTGCTATATCGCTTACTTACTGCCTACTTTTACGAATTATGAACGGTTACGCCAATCCTTATACGGTTGCTCAAGCTGCCCCTACCGAACGTGCTGCGTTTATTCGTCGCACTTATCTGCACTTGGCTTTTGCCATTCTGGCCTTTGTTGGTTTGGAGGCATTTCTTTTTACCCAAAGCTGGGCAATGAACTTGGCGCAGACTATGGAAAAAAATTGGCTGATTGTCCTTGGTGCCTTTATGGGAGTTTCTTGGATTAGTGATAAGATGGCGCGCTCGGCAACGTCCCCGGGAGCTCAGTATGCCGGTCTTGCTCTCTTTGTCGTGGCTCAGGGGATCATTATGCTGCCGTTGCTCCTCATGGCGCAATATAAGAGCGGCGATAACACGATGATCCTACAAGCGGCTGGCACGACCTTGTGTGTGTTCGGCGGATTGACCTTTGCTGCTTTTGTGACGCGCAAGGATTTTTCGTTCATGCGCTCTTTCTTGGTAGTAGGCGGTTTTATCGCCATGGGCATCATTGTTGTTTCCATCATTTTTGGATTCAGTTTGGGGACGATTTTTGCTGGTGCGATGGCGCTCTTTGCTTCGGTCTCGATCCTCTACAACACCTCCAACATCATTCATCATTACCGCACTGATCAGCATGTCTCGGCAGCTCTTGGGCTTTTCTCTAGTGTTGCGCTGCTTTTCTGGTCTATCCTGCGCATCTTCATGTCGCGCGACTAAGAAGCCTATCAAGAAAACCTTGCCTAGAGGCATCTTCCAGCTGGAGGATGCCTTTTTTCTTTGCGACGATCGAGCGGAAATACACGGCCGAGAAAGACTTGCTTTTGTCATGAATATTTCGATACAAACAGGGCTGACGCGTTCTTATGTCGAATTTCAAAATTGCCTGTCCTTTTTGCAGCCAGAAGGTTGTCGCTAACGAGAGTTTTCTTGGCAAGAAAGTGCCCTGCCCCAGTTGCGAAGGGTTTGTGGAGTTTCCTTCGGCAGAAATGCTCGCGGAAAATCCTGAACTCATCTTAGGGGAAGAAAGCAGCCTGCTAAGCTCTGAGGCTGCCCCGCAGGCATCGGAAGCGCAGGAGCTGGTTAGCCGTGACCTATCAGTGGGTGATCAGCCCGTGGCATCGCTGCCTGACGACGAAGTGGAAATGAGCTGCGAGAGTTCTGCACATGAAGAATTCAGGGAGGGATCGCAGTCGGAAGTTTGTGAGAATGTTTCTGAAACTGATTCAGAATTTGAAAGCGATATAGAATCAGATGGATACGGGACTTTTTTATCAAATGGAGGGCTATCCGAGGCGGAAGAAGCGGAGGTTGCTGCCAAAAAGCAGGAGTTGCCTTCGCCTGCGTGGGGAGCTGCCTCTTTTACCTTTGCTCTAGGGGCTTGGATTACAGTTGTGGGAGGAGTGTTGCTGGCGCCGATGGCTATCATTACCGGGCATTTGGGATGCCATCGTTACCGTGTAAGTCCCTTGCAACCTGCCCCAGGGCATAGCTTGGCAGCTTTAGGGATGGTCTTCGGCTATGCGCAGGTGGTTTTCCTGCTCATCTTACTTGGAGCCTTAGTCCTGTTCCGAGATCCAATCGGGCAAATGGCGAACAAGCTGCTAAGCTTTTTAGTCTAAGTGGCTCTCGCGAACCAGGTGCGCCAGCTCTTTACGTCGCGGTTTTGTGATCGATACCAGAGGAGGATCAGTCCGATGGTGCCAATCACGATGTTTGTCCCCCAAGCGGCCAAAAAGGACGGTAGAGAATTGATCTGTCCCATGGATAGCAAGGTGCCATCCAGTAGATACATGAGGGCAAAGATAATAATGGCGCCTGTCACGCCGCTCATTGCACCTTTTCGGGAATAGACGATCCCGAGAGGTGCGGCAACAAGGACCATAATGAAGCAGGATGCTGGATTAGCGAAAAGATACCACCAGTGCGTGGAGAAGGGGGCTCGCAGCGCCGCGTCCTGGCCAGCATTGGCTCTGAGAAATGCGCTTAGTCCGCTCATGCCGAGATACGTGGGGTTTTGTGCCGAGCTGAGCACTTTCCAGGGAGTCTCATCCCAGCCATGCATCACGATTTGATCCTCCTTCCTGATGCGGGGGATACGATCTGGTTTCCACTCATAGATGGTCACTTGATCGAGAGTCCAGACTGACTCCTGGTCATCATCTTTTGCGGGAGTCCATCGCGCACGCTCCGCTTTCCAGAGGATTTTGGGTTGGTAGTCGTCAGTGACCTCCCAGATGGTTACTTTTGCCATGTCACGAGATAGGTCGTAGGGGATGTTTCCGACGAACCATGATCGTTTCGCTGATTGGTTGACATGCATCCAGCGCTGCTCAGCCCAGACGTCAGTATTTGCGCTATTCTTGCGAGCTGCTGCTGTAGAATCCGAGAGCAGTGCTTCCTTGTAGCCTTCCGAATTAGGGGCCCACTCAAACTTAAGAACAAGGCAAATGAAGGAGAAGTAGAGTCCCATGCCGAAGAGAGGCATCAGAAGCCGGAGTATGCTGCGGCCTGCTCCGATCATGCTGATCAGTTCGTTAAACTTTGAGAGGCGACTGACCGCAGACAGAGAGGCGAGCAGAACCACAATCGGCATGATGAACATGATGAGTGAGGGCATCTGAACTAGGTAGAAACCCACGACGAGGGAAAAAGGCTTGTCCGCGAAGTGGGAGCCGTTGTCAGTCAGGTCCCAAACAATGAATATAGAAATGAGTGATCCGAGGCAAAAGGTAAAGGGCGAGAGAAAGCTATGGATAACATACCGGTCCATGAGACTGAGCCGGAAGTATATGATGGAGACAAATGGAACGCTTAGGAGCAGTCCCGTGACCAGCAGGCGCTGCGCGGTATAAGCGCCGGTAGTCGGCGGCTGGCCAGAGGCTCTGAAGCTCTCTGCCGCCAGCTGTGCTTCCACCACGGAGCTAGGCAACCAGGCGGTCAGGCTTGCGAGGGAAAGGCACCAAAAGATACCAACGACTAGCTTGGGACGTTCCGCGGTCCGCCTGGTAAATTTGCGTAATAGAAAGCTTGCGGCGAAGCCAATCGCTGCGATCCCGACGCTGAGGAAGAGCCATAGTTTTGAGATTTGCGGGCCGCTTTCGCCTCCTGACCTTAGGGTGAGAATCAGCAGTCCGAGCAATACCGCGCCACTAAGGATCTGAAGGCCCAAACCGCCGCGGTCACCGCGACGCATCACCCCTTCAGAGAGCCTGCCTACGAAGCGTTGAATACCGCTGATGGGCTTCTGCAAGCCATCTTTGATCGAGCTGAGTGACATACTGCTGAGGTGGAGCCTCGTAGAGATCTAGATGGATGATCACTGGGGTAGGACAGCGCGGAAGCGGATGATACCTTCAGCTATGGCTTCAGCCTGCTTTTGTCGGTAGGCATCGTTACTGACATTCTTGGCCTCGCCTCGATGGCTGAGAAAGCCCCCTTCGAAGAGCACTGCGGGTTTGTTGATCCCTCTCAGCACGTTGAAGCGGGCACGTTTCAACCCACGGTCCACCGGCT
>JAHDIL010000140.1:252-5633 GCA_020630835.1 Verrucomicrobiota bacterium | reverse complement strand
CACCAACAGGGGGATTGGGGGCAGTTCGCCCATGACCTTTCTGGCCCTCTGCGACGGCCAGAAGCATGGCCGATTCATCTGATAGGGCCATAATAAAAAGGTCGAATCCCTCCCTTAGTGGCCCCCGCCTTGACCAGCATGAACTGTCGCTTGCCCCGCGATCAGCACTAGAATGGAGAGCAACGCGAGGAAAAACGCGGCAAACAAGGCCGTTAAACCGATAGGGAAAGCACCGCGGCGTGCACGCTTAAAGAGACGCGCGCGCTCCTCTCCCATCTCATCACGCGACAGACCCTGCATCATCCACACAGGAGTCATCAGGTAACAAGCCAGTCGTGACGCACCGGCCTCAAAGAAATGGCAAACTTCTTTCACGAGTCGCCCCTGCACAAAAGCGGCGACAGCTGCATTTGCTCCGTTAAGGGATCGATCCATACCGGCATAGAACCCTTGGGCCGCTCTGCGATAAAGAATATCGAAGTCTACCGTGTGCGCCCGCGCACGCTTAAAGACGGGGAGCAAAAGGAAAAAGGCCATACCCGCGAAAACCAGTAATTGTAGCTGCAGCACGACATGCTCCGCTGTAAACGCCTGATATTTTACCGTAGTCGGCAACAGACTATAGAGTGTCTCAGGAACGCACCCGATAACAAGGCACAAGCCCGCCATCAGCGTCATAGCAGCAAGCATCGTTGGCGGAGCTTCTTTTACGGGAGCAAGCGCTTTGTTACGACGGAAAAAAACGAGATAAGGCATTTTTAAGCCAGCGTGGAAAACAGCGCCCGCAGAGGCTATTTCCAGAAGGAGCCACGGCCAGAAACGGTCACCGTGGTGCGCTTCATAGATGATCATTGTTTTCGTCGTAAATCCCGAAAACCCAGGCAGGGCCATGATAGCAAAAGCGCCGACCAGAGCCATCGCGGCCGTCAGCGGCATGGAGGAAGCGACGCCCCCCAGCTCCCAGACATGGCTTTTCTTCGTCCGGTAGAGCACAGCTCCGGCTGCCATCCAAAGCAGCGAGGTGTAAAAAATACAGGCAAAGGCATGCGAAGCTGCCCCATTAATCGCCAGATCCGTTCCCAGTCCGACGCCGCAGATCATAAAGCCCAACTGATTAATGACCGAGTAGGCGAGGATACGCCGCATATCGTGCTCCAGAAAGGCGTAGATCACTCCCCCTATAGCCATGATGCAACCGATCCACACCAGCGGTTCCCAACCAGCGTAGCCACGCACGAGAGCGTAAATAGCCGTCTTCGTCGTGTAAGCACTGAGGATAACCCCGCCGGTAACCGTTGCCGCTGGATAAGACTCACTGAGCCAAGCCGAGAAAGGAGGCATGGCCGCATTAACCAACATCCCAATCAGAATGAGCCAAGTCCCCGCGTTCTGCTGGGTAGAGAAATCGAAGCCATCAAACGCAATCGAGCCGCCGGGAGCCGCTACCGTGATAAGCAGGCCCGCTAGGAAGAGCAGGCCTCCGAAAAGATGGATTAACACATATCGAAAAGCTGCGGCTCGAGCTAAATCCGTCTGACGACTCAGCAAGATAAACGTCGAGCTCACTGCCATGGACTCCCAAAAGACATAAAGCGAGATCAAATCTCCCGCAAAAGCACAGCCTATGGCTCCAGCCACGTAGACCAGTGCCGCCACATGCTGCTGAGACTTCTTCACATAAAAGGCGAATAGAAAAGCGCCGACAGCGTTGATCGTGAAAACGATCCCGAAAAGTCGCGAGAGAGAGTCCACTCTCAACCACTCCAGCGTCCCGATAGAATCTGCGAATCGATCCCAAGGGAGGTGCATCCCCTCTGGTAAGGTGACAATCTGCCAAAAGGCGAGAGCCGGAGCGATCAGCGTGACGACAGAGCGCAACCACCCGCGGGTGAAAATGACCAACAACGCGCCGAGCAAAAGAATGAGCGAGGGATGTAAGGTAGTCCAATCCATAGGAAATGTGGTGAGGGAGGATAGTAGAAGGAGTAACGATAAAATCTGGCGAGACTTACGGAGCAGCGGCCTCAGCCTGATCGGGATCGTCCTTCACCTCCCAAGTTTCAATGGTTTCGGGATCGTTTTTTTCGTCGGAACGCACCAAAATAGCCCCAACGATCCGTGCGATAAACATTAAGGCTAGACAACCACCAAGACCAAGAATGGCATAGCTGCCGAACCAACCGTCGAACCCAAAATACCCATGCCGCTTATGCGCGAGGAATAGGAGAAATTCCAGAGCTAGAAGAATCAGCGCTGAAACCACAAGAATGCGGAATGCCACCCTGAGAGAGCCTGCCACACTGGTGCCTTTGCGAAATTCAGGATGCGAAGAAATTTCTTCTGAGGGGGTAGCCATAATGCAGATCAAACAAGAGGTAAAAGCCCGCCAGGTCAAGGAGACCATTCAAAAAGGATACCAGCGATCATAAGGAAGGGAATCATGACAAAAGCCAGTGCTCCTCAGACAGAATTTACGGTGTCACTCCGCAGCCTCCATGGCTTATTCTTCGGCCTCACCTCTCCTGATAAGAGCTGAGCACTCGGCGCGCATCGACATCACTACCTTCACTTGAGACCAGGGCATGAACAATGGCGGTGCGCTTGCCAAAATACGTGACGATATAGGATGTTATCGGCTCCCCGTCACTATCTCGCCATTTGGAACTTATCCAGCTGGGGTTGCCTTCGCTCAAACGCGGCTTGCTCACTAGAGTCCAACCGTCATCGCTCAGTGACATCGTCTGGACTCGCGACATGAATGCAGGAAGTCGCCGAAAACAGAAACCCGATGCAAGCAGAACGCTTCATACCTCGAGAGTAGATCCCGGCGCTAGGCTCAATGATCAGAAATCTCCAGCTCTTCCCCATCCATTTGCGGAGCGCGAATATTATCGACTAAGTCGCTAATTTCCGCAGGCGGCTTTGGTGTAAAGGCGCAGACAACGGCAGCAACTAAGAAATTGATCAACATACCGAGAGTCCCGATGCCATCAGGCGAAATGCCGAACCACCAGTGCTCTGCATTGTTTTTCTCGGGGGCTATTTTAACGAAATAGAGAATGTAGAGCGCCGTAAAAAGCGTGCCGCAGATCATCCCGGCTACAGCACCCTCGCGATTCATCCGCTTGGTAAAGATACCCATGATAATGACGGGGAAAAAGGACGAGGCCGCCAGCCCGAATGCGAAAGCCACCACCGCCGCTACGTAGTCCGGCGGATTCATGCCGAAATACCCTGCTACGACTACGGCTCCAGCCGCTGCGATTCGGGCACACAGGAGCTCTTTCTTGTCTGAAAGATCGGGCAAGAAAGTCGTTTTCACCAAGTCATGGGCCACTGAGGTTGAAATCACCAATAGCAAGCCTGCCGCCGTCGATAGCGCAGCAGCCAGTCCGCCCGCTGCCACGAGACCGATGACCCAATTCGGCAGCTGAGCGATTTCAGGATTCGCCAGGACCATGATATCACGATTCACGTTTAGCTCATTCGCGGGCAAGCCTTTCGCCTCGGCATCATCACCCGTGTATTGGATCTTGCCATCTCCGTTGACATCTTGCCAAGTGATCAGGCCAGTCTTTTCCCAGTTCGTAAACCAACTTGGCGCCTCCGCATGAGGCATGTCCTGCACGGTTTCTAGCAAGTTATATCGAGCAAAAACGGACACGGCGGGAGCTGTCGTGTAGAGGATAGCAATAAACAGCAGAGCCCAAAAGGCCGAGATACGAGCCGCTTTCATGCTCTTAACCGTGTAGAAGCGCACGATGACATGCGGTAAGCCGGCCGTCCCCAGCATGAGGGCAGCTACAATGCAGAATAAATTGAGTTTCGAATGCGTGCCCTCCGTGTAAGCGCGAAACCCTAGATCCGTGCTCAGTTGATCGAGCTTGTCGAGCAGATAGACATCTGAACCAACGAGCTGCGACCCCATGCCAACCTGAGGTATAGGACTCCCCGTGAGCTGAAGAGAGATAAAAATGGCCGGCACCATAAAAGCGAAGATGAGCACACAATACTGGGCCACCTGCGTGTAGGTGATGCCCTTCATCCCACCCATAACCGCGTAGAAAAAGACGATGACCATCCCAATCATCACGCCTTTATCGACATCGATCTCCAGAAATCGGGCAAAGACGAGGCCCACGCCCTGCATCTGCCCGCACACATACGTGAAAGACACAAACAAAGCACAGACAACGGCCGTAACCCGAGCTACACCGGAGTAGTAACGATCGCCTACGAAATCAGGAACCGTGAACTTTCCATGCTTGCGAAGGTATGGGGCAAGCAACAGCGCCAACAAGACATAGCCACCCGTCCAGCCCATAAGATACTTGGCCCCATCACGACCCGCGAAGGAGATGATACCGGCCATGGAGATGAATGAGGCAGCGCTCATCCAGTCAGCAGCAGTGGCCATGCCATTGGCGACAGCAGGCACACCCTTACCCGCTACAAAAAACTCCCCTGTCGAGGCGGCACGTGACCAGATGGCAATGCCGATATAAAGAGCGAATGTAACAATGACGATTCCAAGAGTCCAAACTTGCACAGGATCCATAGTCTTAACTTTCTTTTATCTCCAAGCTCAAACTCGAGTCAGCCACGAAACTTCCGATCCAGGCCTTGCATGACCAGCACGTAAACGGCAATGAGGACGACGAAAACATAAATGCTCCCCTGTTGCGCAAACCAGAAACCAAGTCGAAATCCCCCGATACGAATCTGATCCAGCTGATCGACCCAAAGCACACCGCAACCGTATGAGACAAGAAACCAAACGGCCAGCAATGCGCCCACCCAGGTCAAATTTGCCCGCCAATACTCCTGCTTATTCAAACTCTTCGACTTGGTTTCACTCATAGCTTTTCTAGAAAAAAGGATCAATCTTGCGAATGCTTCCCTCGCCCGGATCGTCTTGTCCATCAAGAAGTATACCGAAACAATGCCGTGGCAAGGCTGAGCTTCTCCCAAATTTTCTATCCGCTGAAAAGCAAATTCTCACAAATGGCTCGAAAAAGCCTTTAACCTCGTCTCCATTCCTAATCATGGCCCTAGAAAGCACCAATCTCGAGATTTATGGACGAACTCACGTGCCTGAGGAAGGCGCTCTATTAGTGGCGAATCGTCTTTCGTTTGAGGATCTTCTCCATCTCGAAAAGCTCTTCTCGGATCGCCGCCGCATCTACCTCATCGAGCGCGGCATGGATTACGATAAGCTGCTGCATGCGCACTTAGAAAAAGCGGACACCGCAGCCCTGGAGTTTTCGGCAGAAGACTTTTTGAGCTTGTTAATTAGCAAAGGAGCTAAGATTCATTATTTCAGAGATATAAGTTCATCAACAAGAAGATTGTTTAACGAGTAAAACCCATTGACGTGAATT
>JAHDIL010000140.1:0-242 GCA_020630835.1 Verrucomicrobiota bacterium | reverse complement strand
GGCAGAAGACTCCATCCGTGCTCCTATGCAAAGGGAACTGCACGACGCGTTAGCCGAGAGGGCGATCGTCATCTTTATCCCCGGCATCACCAAAACGCGCCCAGGTCAGTTGATCACCACCCCTAGCAACATTCTCAAATTCCTCTGCTCGCTCGGCGCCCCCCTGCTTCCGCTCTATATTGACCATCCCGACGAAACCCAGCTGGCTACGGAAGAAAAAAGCGACCGAGACCGCATCGTAT
>JAHDIL010000139.1:3929-5681 GCA_020630835.1 Verrucomicrobiota bacterium | reverse complement strand
AGTGTTCGATCTTTCAAGGGGGCGGGTAGGTGAGTGAAAGCATCCGAGTAGATTAGGTGACTGCATCGGTATTTGAAGAGCCTTTCGTAGAGTCGCAGGTCCTTTAGCGATTTCCGGTTGGAAGCTTTACGCGCGTTGCGACGGAAGGCCTCTTGAAAGGCGTTCCAACCTTCGACCCCATCCCCTTCGATAGGATGTTCTTCGCCAAGAAGGAGCGCTTTTACGACTTGTTCGGCGTTACGCGTAAGCTGCTTATCCCGAGATGCGGCAAAAGACTCGTCATCATCTCCGAAGTTGGCAATAAACCCATCGTAGCGATACAGGAGTTCCCTCGTCTGGTAGTGGGCTTTCATTAGCTGATTGTGCACAGCGATCTGCTGCTCAAAAATCATCAGAGCTATGGCATCGCTCCTACCACCGGCGGGATAGATCTCTTCCCTAAATAGCCCCTCTAGAGCTACGGGATTCGAAACGGCTGTCAGAGGAGTCGAGGTGAGCCCTCCATCCGTCTCCTGAGATATCTGGTTGCCCAGGTGTGCTAGGCCATCCAGCTGGCCGGTGACATACCAACCTCCCCAGCGCTCTTTCATCGGGTTTGTGTGATCGATGCGAAATGATCCTGCTTGCAACAAGGGAAGCCCTTTCGCATCAGGAAAGACAGACCTCGCCGTGAGTCCGGGGACATTACCCGTTGCCGAGCTTTCATGACAGCTTAGGCAGGATCTGTCGCGCATCGGAGTAGGGAATGACTGCAGGCCGGACTGGTAAGGGACATCCATCCGATGAAAGACTAGTCCTAGTTCCTTATCGAAAGAGGCAAACTCGAGATCACCGCCCTGCACCCAGCCGACATAAACATCATCTGAAAAGTAAATAGCCCGCGGCGTTTGCGGCGAGATATGAGAGTTCTGAGCACTGGTCTTGGAGTAGACCAGTATCTGGCTCTCGATAGGGACCTCGAGAGCTGCCAGCACGTGCTCCAAGAACTCTGATGCCGTATCCCACTCTAGAGGGCTGTCGGATAGCTTGCGTAAGCCCTCTGTGACACGAGTTTGACATTTGCTCTCAGAATAGAGAATAGGCGCACTCTCGTAGCGTGGTTTCTGAGATTGGGCCGATGGGGAAGCAAGCAAAGATAGCACCGCTGAAAAGAGAGGGTAGCTAGAGGTAAAGAGTCGTTCCCACCGAGTCATCGCGAATAAGGAAGAGCAAAAGAACGCGGAAACAGAAACAACGCAAGCTCTAGGCTTTGTGAATCGCGTAGCTTGTTGACTTTAGCCTTGGATCATAAGTAGATTTGTCCCTATGAGTGATTCTTCTTACCCTGCTATTGGAGCGATGGCACCAGATTTTCGACTTCCGATTATCGGGGGCGCCTACGAAAAAGAGACTGAGGTAACTTTGGCTGATTTCTCAGACAGGCGTCTCTTGCTCTATTTTTACCCGAAGGACAACACCCCAGGATGCACGACACAAGCCTGCGCGATAAGAGATTCCTGGGATTCGCTGAAGGAGCGTCTCCAGATTGTCGGGGTAAGTCCCGATTCGGTGAGAAAGCACCAGAATTTCATCAATAAATTTGAGCTGCCTTTCCCGCTGCTCGTTGATGCTGAGCAAGAGGTCTCGAAGGCCTACGGTGTGTGGGTAAAAAAGAAAATGTATGGCAAGGAATACATGGGAGTCGAACGAAGCTCTTTTCTCATCGATGCTGATGGCACCTTGTTACACATATTTCCAAAGGTGAAGCCTGTT
>JAHDIL010000139.1:0-3919 GCA_020630835.1 Verrucomicrobiota bacterium | reverse complement strand
CAGCACTTTCATCTTAGCTGATGAAAATTTCGTTCGATAATACCTTTGCGCAGTTGTCGGCAGCTTTTTATGCCGAAACGGAACCCACTCGGGTGAAGGCTCCGAGACTGATCGCGTGGAATGAGGATCTCGCCACTGAGCTAGGAATCAATGATGATGGAGCGACCGACGCAGAGAAGGCGGCATTTTTTTCTGGAAATACGATTCCTGAGGGCGCTCAACCGATAGCGCAAGCATACGCAGGGCATCAGTTTGGGGGATTTTCGCCGCAACTTGGAGATGGTCGAGCTGTGCTGCTGGGAGAGGTGGTAAGCGCGAGAGGAGAGCGTTTCGATATCCAGCTCAAGGGAGCTGGTGCTACCCTTTTCTCCCGCCGCGGCGATGGGCGCTCGGCCCTGGGGCCTGTCCTTCGTGAGTATCTCCTCTCGGAGGCTATGCATACACTAGGTGTGCCCACTACCCGAGCGCTGGCCTGCCTCGAAACGGGGGAAAAGGTGGCACGCGAGTCGATGGAGCCAGGAGGTGTTTTTACTCGTGTGGCATCTTCCCATTTGAGGATCGGCACCTTCCAGTATTTTGCGGCACGAGGAGATGACGCCTTAGTCGAGGAACTACTCCGCTATGCCGCTGGTAGGCATATGCCAGAACTCCGGGAGGACGATTGCTTGGCCGAGAGCTTTCTCAAAGAGGTGGCGAGGCGGCAGGCTCGGCTTATAGCAGGATGGATGAGCCTTGGATTTATCCATGGAGTGATGAATACAGACAACGTATCAATAGCTGGTGAAACCATAGACTACGGTCCCTGTGCTTTCATGGATAGTTATCGTAGTGATCAGGTATTCAGCTACATAGATCAGCAGGGGCGCTATGCCTTTCGGAATCAGCCGGCCATTGGTTTTTGGAACCTCCTGCGTTTAGCCGAGTGTTTATTACCTTTGTTAGACAATGATGAGACTAAGGCTGTGGAGAAAGCTGAATCGATTCGGGAAATCTATGCGTCATGTTATGATAAAGCTTATCACTCGCGGATGGCGGCGAAGTTGGGCTTTTCTGCTGCTACTGAAGAAACGACAAAGTTGTCTGCCAACCTTCTAGAAATCATGGAGGAAAACTATCTCGATTTCACCCGCACTTTCGCATCCTTGGCTCATGGTCGGCTAGATGTTGAGGGTGAGTTCGCTACCCTCACTGATTGGCAGAAAGATTGGCGAGATCTCCAACAAAACGCTGGTATGGAAACCTCTGAGGCGGGCACTCTCATGCGAGGAGCTAATCCTGTGCTCATTCCACGGAATCATCTCGTGCATCAGGCGATAGAGCAGGCTTATGAGGGTGACTACACCCGTTTCCATGAGCTGCGCCGAGCTTGGGCTGATCCATATGGAGAAAGTTGGTTAGAAAGTGAGTTTGCCCAGTCACCCGAACCCCACCAGCGAGTCGTGAACACCTTTTGTGGCACCTAGAGGTTATGGAAATCGGAACGATCGATCTCCAGTTTCAGGGGCGTCCTGAGGCGATAGCAGTGTTTTTTATTGATTTAGGTGAACGCTACGTTCTTTTCGAGTCTGGGCCTTTCTCCACATGGGAAACTCTGGAGATGGGCTTGGCTGCGCAAGGATATCTGCCTCGGGACTGTGCAGGTCTGTTCCTAACTCACGTCCACTTAGATCATGCTGGGGCGATGGGGGATTTCGCCATGCGTGGCGTTCAGATCTTCGCTCACACTAAAGCGATCAGGCATTTAGCCGACCCCTCTCGCTTAGTCGATAGCGCGCGCCAGGTGTATGGGGCAGAGCCTTTCGAAAGGCTCTGGGGGGAAATGCTGGGAGCTCCGCAGAAATGCTTAACGGCTTTAGCTGACGGTGAGGCTGTAGAGTTAGGGCCTTTGTTGGTCGAGGCGATGGAGACTTTTGGGCATACCTACCATCATCATGCTTACTGGATAGGTGACACTTGTTTTGCTGGAGATGCTTTGGGTGCGCGATTGCCAGGGAGCCGTTGGATCTCAGTGACCTCTGCTCCCACCCAGTTTGATTACGCCGAAACTTTAGCGACTATTGAGAGGATTGAGCAGCGAGAGCCCGAGAGGTTGTTCCTCACCCATTTTGGCGAGGTGCAGGATCCCGCGCAACACCTGCTCCGCTATCGTGCGGCGGTAGAAGTGGCTTGGGAGTGGGTCTGCGAACAGCTCGCAGCGGGAGCCGATGAGCAGGAAATTGCCCAGCATTATCGGGAGTGGTCTCGTGCCCGCGCGAGACAGATGGATGTTTCGGATAGCCAATGGGAGACTATGGAGGCTATCAACGGCGCTGAAATGTGCGCCTTTGGCATGCTTCAGCATGCGGCAAAGTTGTTGTGATCCACCGTTATTTTCTTGAAAGTTTCCGTCGATTGGTAATGTGAATAGGGTATCCCACCGATGGCTGAACATTTGAAACCGCTAAAGCAACTCGATTGGATTTTGGCACCCATTGCGGTCGTCCTTTTGGGGATTTTGCTCTGTTTTATCCATGCCCGCTCTTTTTTCCCCCCTATCTTTGCGGAAAAGGGGAGGGGAGTCATCCCTGGGAGCTTTCCGGTCACCTTAGATCGGGTGGGCGGTTATGAAATTTTTCTCTATACGGCAGGTCGCATGGAGGGGAAGAAGTATCATTCGCCGCCTGAACTGCCAGAAGGGGTGAAGATAGTTGTGAAGGAGCCTTCATACCAGCAAGCTTTACCAACAGCTGAAAAGCGCTCAAGAGAACGAGTTTTGGATAGTGGTGAAAAGCAAGTTGGTATTCTCAGGTTTCAAGCTCCTGTAGCCAATGTCGATTATCAGATAGAATCCGATGGGATTTCCGAGCCGCTATTGATTGGTGTTCGACCCCGTCCGTTTATTCCGATTGTTTGGGGCGTGTTCGCGCAGCTCGCGATCATTACCCCCTTTGCTGCTTCCGCAGTTGCTCTGTTTTTTTTCCTGCTTGCTCGGCAGGCCAGAGATTCATCCTCTGCCGAATGAAGGAGAGGATGAATGAGGGGGCACCGTTCTAGATTATTCCTGTTCGGCTTGTGCCTCGTCGAGCTGAGTGGTGAATTGCGTCATGAGAGAGGAGACGACTTCACTCTCTTCGCGAACATCTGTCGGAAGCCGATTTAACAGTGAGATGGCCTGCTCGAGGTAGTAGATAGAAAGAGCACGGGATGACGTCAACTCAGGGTCTAGGCAGGTAGATGCGTTTGCGTAGGCTTCTGAAAGCGAAACATTGATGTCTGCATCATAAGGCCTGCGACTGCGAATCTCCTCGAGCAGGCGAATTTGTTCGCGGAAATCATCTAGTGCATCATCTAGTCGCTCCAGGGCGACATTTGCTATTCCCGATCCACGCAAGGCAGTAAGTTTGCTTGTGATGATGAGGTCACGATTGGTAGGGCTGACAGAGTCCAGGTCGATATCATCAATCACGCCGAGTATGTCTAGGTAAGTTTCGAGTGCTTGCTCGGGGAGGCTACTTTCTAGCTGCACCGTTGCGGAAAGTTCCTGCAGGCGGATGCCTTCGATGGTGTAGGAGATGCGTGCTTCTTCGGGAGAGATGGACTCCTGATTGGTGACTAGCTTAAGGCCAGTCTGTAAAACGTCCTGCGCCTCCTCGATTTTGCCCAATTGGACGAGAACGCGAGCGCGAGCGCTGTAGATGCCGGCCAGATTTCTCAAACGAGAAATCTCTACGAGTTTCTCGAAGTTAAAAGTAGGTGTAATGATAGTAAGAGAGGTAGAGTAGGCTTCCGAAGCCTCTATGAAGTCGGCCTGCTCTTCATGGATACGCCCGATCGATACTAAATCGCGACTGGCTAGGTTGGCGAGTTCTCGATCGCGAAAAGTGCTGTCTGTTAGCAGTTCAGAACGGATTTCATAAGCAGTCTGGAACTGAGTTAGAGC
>JAHDIL010000138.1 GCA_020630835.1 Verrucomicrobiota bacterium | reverse complement strand
AGTTTCCTCAGTCATGTTTGGCGCATTGAGCGACGTTCCCTAGAGCAGTTTCTTGAAAGTCATCCTGTGGCCGCTGGTTGGTTCCTAGTAGGAATCGCTACACAGCTAAGTAAGCGCTTGCGCAAGGCTAATGAGATCGTGGCGATGAGCAAGGAAGCTCGTTTTGATTCCGTCTAGCGTTACTTGCATTGCCTTGCCGCACTCCTTCCGATTCTATGGAGCCGTCCCTTTTGTTCCAGTTTGCTGATTGTGAAGGATCGATCCTCAAAGCTCTTATGCTCCTTTGGGCGTTTGCAATAGGTCATGCCTTGGGAGATTTCCCCCTGCAGGGAGAGTTTGTGGCTCAGTGGAAGAACCGTAACTTTCAACCCTCGAGTGCGCCACGATTCATTCCATGGAGTTACATGATGGGGGTTCACTGTCTTATCCAGTCAGGTATGGTTTGGGTTATCAGTGGCAGCTTCTTATTCGCACTCATTGAGTTTGTCCTGCACTACGCGATCGATATTTTGAAGTGTGAAGAAAAGTCCGGCTTTATGTTGGACCAAGGCCTGCATCTCGCCACTAAGCTCGCCTTCGTTATTGTCATCTACTTCGGGCTTTTTCCAAAAGAGCTGATCTGGTAGTGGTCATTTTTGTCACACGAAAGACGTTTCCATTTCGCTGATTTGCTCCAATATTTCAAGATCTGTTGAAATATGGAGGAGGAGAGAGCCATAGGAGTCTTATTTGCGTTAGCTCAGCCCACCCGGCTGCGGCTTTTTCGCATGCTGATAGCTGCAGGCCCTGACGGGAAGGGTGCCGGTGACGCAGCAACTGAGCTCGGAGTATCTCCCTCAGCCCTATCGTTTCACCTGAAAGAATTGACTCAGTCGGGCGTGATCTGCCGTGAGCGTGTTGGGCGATCGATCGTCTATCGTGTTGAGTCAAGCACAGTAGCTGAGCTCATCAGCTTTCTGACGGATGACTGCTGTCAAGGGCGCCCTGAGCTGTGCGGCTTTGCATCTGGTGACCAAGCTTTGACCTCCGTATTTTGCGACTAGAACAAATGATGAAAAAAAAAGTTGGAATAAACGGCTTCGGCCGCATTGGTCGCCTTGGCTTCCGAGCCGGATGGGATTCTGAGGAATACGAAATTACTCATGTTAATGAGCTTAATGGCTCCGCTGCTACGGCGGCTCATTTGCTTGAATTTGATACTGTTCATGGCCGATGGGATAGAGCGGTGTCGGAAGTGTCAGATCGTTCTTTTTCCGTAGAGGGGAAAAGCGTTAGTGTGAGCCATGAGGCTGATCCGAGTAATGTCCCTTGGAGAGAACTTGGAGTCGACATTGTGATCGAAAGTTCTGGTGCATTTCGGTCTCGATCAGCTGTGAGTAGGCATGTCGATGCAGGTGCTCAGTCGGTAGTTGTCGCGGCACCGGTGAAAGATGATGTTCTGAACATCGTGATGGGGTGTAACGATCATCTCTATGACCCTGAAGAACATTCCATCGTTACAGCGGCCTCTTGCACGACGAACTGTATCGCACCGGTTGTGAAAGTGATTAACGAAAAAATCGGAATCGAGAGAGGTGCGATCACGACGATTCATGATGTGACCAATACCCAAGTCATCGTGGATACTCCTCATAAGGATTTGCGGCGTGCTCGATCTGCCCTCAATTCCCTTATTCCGACATCGACTGGCTCTGCTACTGCTATCACAATGATTTATCCAGAGTTACAGGGTAAGTTAAATGGGGTGGCAGTTCGTGTTCCCTTGTTAAATGCTTCGCTCACCGATTGCGTCTTTGAGCTCTCGCGTCCTGTTACCAAGGAGGAGGTAAACGGCCTTTTTAAAGAGGCTGCTGCTACGAATTTACAAGGGATACTTGGCTATGAAGAGAAGCCCCTTGTTTCCGCTGACTACGTAAATGATCCGCGATCCGGAATTGTTGACGGCCCCTCCACAATGGTGGTAGACGGCACTCAATTGAAGGTCCTGGTGTGGTATGACAACGAATGGGGCTACGCGAATCGGATGATGGAGCTGGTCTCTATGGTGGCGACGAAAACGTCGTAGAGGGACGCTTTTTTGGTTTCATCTTTCGATTAACAATAACGAGCATGACGACGACCGGAGCATCACGTCGGGACTACATTGTTGTTACGAGTGCCTATTGGGCATTTACTGTGACAGACGGGGCTCTTCGCATGTTGGTGCTCCTGCACTTTCATGAGCTCGGGTTCAATGCCTTGCAGCTAGCTGCTCTATTCCTTCTATACGAGTTTTTTGGAATTATTACCAATCTGACTGGTGGATGGGTAGGGGCTAGATTTGGCTTAAACCGCACCTTGTTCGTCGGGTTACTCTTGCAGATTATAGCGCTCTCTGCGTTAGCCCTTGTCTCCCCGTCGTGGGTGATGTGGCTCTCAGTGGCCTATGTTATGGCGACGCAAGCTGTCGCGGGAATCGCCAAAGATTTCACCAAGATGAGTTCGAAAAGCAGTGTGAAGTTGCTTGTTCCAGCTGATGCAGCGGACTCACAGAAAAGGCTTTTCTTCCTCGTTGCGGTTTTAACAGGTTCTAAGAACGCTCTTAAGGGAGTGGGCTTTTTTCTAGGTGCACTACTTTTGCAGACTGTCGGATTTGCTCCTTCTTTATTCGGATTTGCAGCTTTGCTTGCGATCGTGTGGGTGACTGCTTTGATTCTATTGAAGCAGGATTTGGGGAAATCTAAAACAAGGCCAAAGTTTAAAGCTGTTTTCTCAAAGCGGGCTGAACTCAATTTCCTTTCTGCTGCCAGGTTGTTCCTTTTTGCCTCGCGAGATATTTGGTTCGTAGTCGCATTACCTCTTTTCATGACAGAGACCCTTGGGTGGAGTTTCTGGCAAACCGGGGCATTTATGGCTTTTTGGGTGATCGGTTATGGCTGTGTCCAAGCTATCACACCTAGGTTTGTAAAAACTAAAAACCGTTCGGCGCTTTCTAACGCATTAGTCGCTGCCATAGTGTGGGGGATAGGGCTGTCTGCGTCAGCAGTTTTTCTAGCCTGGGGCGTGCAAAGTGGTTTGTCCGAAGGCTGGTTTGTATTGGGTGGAGTGTGTATATTTGGCGCAATCTTTGCCATGAATTCATCTCTGCACTCTTACCTCATCTTAGGAATCGCTGAGAGGGAGAGTATTTCTATGCAGGTGGGGTTCTACTATATGGCAAATGCCTGCGGTCGCTTGCTTGGGACGCTGCTCTCGGGAGCCATTTACTTGAAATTTGGCCTTGTCGGCTGTCTGTGGGCCAGTGCGTTGGCCATCGGTTGCGCAGTCGCGTTTACAGCTCCTATTAGGCCTGCGCTGCAGCGACAGCAGGCGCTGTAATCTCCTTGAACAGAGGGCCGGGTATAGCGTAGGCTTTTGCTCTATGCGTGAAATTCATGAAATTGATCAGCTACGAGATTTCCTAGCATGTGGAACTGATCTTTCTGATCGGGTGATTCAAGGCTTAGACCTTGGCGAAGTCTCTTTCGACTTTTCGAAAGTAAAGCTCGCTGGTGCGGTTTTTTTAGGCTGTCATTACCCTTCTCTGGCAGCACAGGAGCGTTTGAGAGAGGCGGGAGCTCTCATATTCCCAAGGTTGCCGCGGCTTCCCTACAATCCCTATCGCCCCAGATTGTATACCCGAGATGAACTTATGGACGGCTGGTCCGAGAAAGAGGATTTGTCCCTAGATCGACGCATTTACGACCACTTTGTCGATCACGGTAGGCATAGGCCAAACGTGCTGGAAGCCCTCGCCCAGCGGCTTCACGATCACGCTATAGATGATGCGCTCCATGATCTATTGGCTGGTGAGGTCGAGCCTGGAGGTGAAAAAAAAGTTGTCGCTGTGATGGGGGGGCATGGCACGGCGAGGACAGATCCCTACTATCATAAGGTGGCTCATGCTGCCTATGAGCTAACGAAGCGTGGCTTTTTTCTTGCTAGTGGAGGTGGCCCTGGGATTATGGAAGCGACAAATCTAGGCGCTTGGATGGCGGCCTACACGCAGGGGGATTTGGAACATGCTCTCGCGATTTTGTCTTCTAGTCCGGTTTACACATCGGATGGATTTCAGGCAAAAGCTGCCGAAGTCGTCAGACTGTATCCGGAGGGGGCTTCAAGTGTCGCCATTCCTACTTGGTTCTACGGCCATGAACCCAGCAATCAATTTTCATCTTATGTGGCAAAATATTTTAGTAATGGTCTCCGAGAAGATGGCTTGCTGGCAATTGCTAGCCATGGTGTGATTTATGCTCCGGGGAGTGCAGGCACGACTCAAGAAATCTTCATGGATGCGGCGCAGAATCACTACGTCACCTTTGATGCGATTAGCCCAATGGTATTTCTGGGAGCCGACCGGTATGGAGAACAAACAGGCCTCTTCGCAACCCTAAAGCGCTTGGCGGCGGGGAAGGAGTATGCCGAATACTTGTCTCTGCATGACGATGTTTCGAGTGTCGTCGAAACTATCATGCAACAGCCTCCTAAGGTGATCCAGAGCTAAGAGGAAGCCTGCGAGATGAGAGTGTCTTCAGATGGACGGAGAGCGGCTCGCTTACGTCGGCACCATAGACGTGACCTTAGCCCATGCCCACACCTGCCTGAGTCTGAGCGAGTCTTGACGGCAGGTGATTTCAAGATCGCACGAGGAGCTAATGAGGAAGAGAGGTGCGTCCGTGCGCAGCTCTGCGCTCAATCTCTTTGGTTACAGGGTTATCCGGGGCAGGCTTTGCTTATGCTTAACCATGCCTTTGCTTGTCCTGGACATGTAGGCCGAGAAGTCTATGAGGCCGTAGCTTGGATTTTGGAGTGGGGCGATTCCCTGGGGTTTATTGGCAACCCTCGGCGTCATTATCAGCACTTAGCTACTCGGATGAACGAAAGTTCTCTAAAGTTGCTGCGACAGGCTCGAGCGTGGAACTGCTGGCTCTTGGCTGGCATAGTTTGCCCTCATTTCCCTAACGATGACGAACAGGTCCGGAGCGAAAATTTTGAGCTCCCAACCGCAGAAGAGGTTCGAATGCAAAGCTATCAATTACTCGGACCATCGGAAACCGAGGGCTTTATGGCTGCTGTTAGCAGGGCAGGTATGAACAACAGTCTGTTTACTTAGCGATTGCGTGGCCTCTAAAATTCATCATGGTGTGAACCAGAAACTTTATGGAAGACTCCCCCTTTTCAGCTATCGCCATCTTTTGCGGTGCTAGCTCTGGCAATCGTCCGGAGTTCGAGGCTTTGGCCTTCTCTGTAGGAAAGGCTCTGGCAGAGCGAGGCCTTTCCGTGGTCTACGGTGGGGGGAGTGTTGGGCTGATGGGGGCATTAGCTGATGGTGCCCTTTCAGTGGGAGGACACGTGCACGGGGTGATTACTCGTTACCTTGATGGCTGTGAACTTGGGCACAGTCGGATCTCTCAGTTGGAGGTGGTTGAAACGATGCTAGAGCGAAAGGCTAGGATGGCTGAATTAGCTGATGCTTTCATTAGCTTGCCCGGTGGTTTTGGGACACTAGATGAGATGTATGAAATGTTGACCTGGTCGCTCCTTTCAATTCATAATAAACCTAACGGAATATTAAATTTTGAGGGTTTTTATGATTCGCTAAAAACGTTCCTTTTTGACTCCCAGGTGTCAGGTGGGTTTATCCGGGCGGAAGATGCGGAGAATCTCATTTTTTCCG
>JAHDIL010000137.1 GCA_020630835.1 Verrucomicrobiota bacterium | reverse complement strand
AGCATGGTATTGGCCGCATAGATATGGTTGAAAACCGCTTCGTCGGCATGAAAAGCCGCGGCATTTATGAGACTCCTGGAGGCACTGTCCTTATGGCAGCGCATCGCCAGATGGAGAGTCTCACTATGGATCGCGAAGTGATGCACGTGCGAGACTCCCTCATACCAAAATACGCTCAGCTCGTCTACAACGGCTTCTGGTTCGCCCCTGAGCGCGACGCCCTCCAAGCTCTTGTGAAGGAAAGCCAGTCCAGCGTATCTGGAGAAGTCCGCTTCAAACTGTATAAAGGTAATTGTATCACAGCAGGACGCCGATCAGCTCTTAGCCTCTACAATGAGGATGTAGCCACAATGGAAGGCGGTGCTGAGCACGCCTACAATCAGGATGACGCTACTGGTTTTATTCGTCTCAACGCCCTGCGCCTCAAGAGCGAGGCTACGCGCCGCCAGGCAAATGAGGCATAGGCTGGAGACATCTGCTGCTTTTCCATGTTTACTGGCATCATTGAATGCACTGGCTCGATCCAGTCGATAAGCCCTATCGAGACTGGAGCTGCCCTGTGGGTGACGTCTTCCTTTTCTCAAGACACAGTTATCGGCGAAAGCGTCGCCATCAATGGCACCTGCCTCACTGTCACAGAAAAGCGGGACGACGCGATGCGGTTCGACATCCTACAGCAAACCCTCAACATAACCAACTTGGGTGATCTCCAAGCCGCTCAGATCGTCAACCTCGAACGCTCGCTGCGTGTGGGAGACCGTCTCTCCGGTCATTTCGTCCAGGGCCATGTGGACGGATGCGGCAAGGTGATAACCTACCAGAAAGAGGGTCAAGACCACCGACTGGTCGTTTCTATCCCCCAAGAGTTTCATCACCTTCTGGCGCCGAAAGGCTCCATATCTATCAATGGCACTAGCCTCACCATCGCTGAGAATGAAAAGGGCGATATAACCCTCTGGATCATTCCCCACACACACGAGATAACCTCGCTATCATCGATACAAGAGGGAGACCGCGTGAATCTAGAATTCGACATGATTGCGAAACACGTAGCCCAGTTGCTCCCACATCTAGCATCCAAACAGTAGCACGAAAGATTTCTCGACATTTTACCCCCCATCTCTTTACTATTCCCGAAATACAAAAATACCCATGAGTGACTTCATCCTGACCCTGTCAAACAAACTGATCAACGTCGAAGCGATTGCCTTCATTTCATCTCGCGAAAACCCTCGAGCACGCCAAACAAAACAGGCTGAAAAAGGGGCAACTTTCGTCAGCTATAAGGTCCCAGAAATGCCACGACAGTTAGTTATTGCCTTCAGCGCGGCTGCGACTGGAAAAACATCCGCCATGCCTCTTTCTCTCATCTTCGAAGGCGAGGAAGCCTTTGACCTCATCGAGGCAATGGAGGCCCGAGGTATCGACACCGGTGACCTAAAGAAAGATTTCGCCCCCGACGACAAAAAAGAATAAGCGATTTAGCACAGGTCGCAACGGCGTTAGGCCCATCGATAGGCGATGCAAAACTACCTCGAAATTCGAGAATAGAATCGCCATATCCGCACCTTCCTGCCACAGCTGCTCAAAAGAGAGCCCTTCGACAGGAACTGGTGCCTGAGTATAGGGGGAGACGTCAGTAATCCTGCTTCAGCAAGGCGGGGACTTCTTCTATCTCCTCTTTCTCTTGAATACCGCCTATAGATTCATTTGTCGCTCTAGCTTCACCCGTGCTATAGTTCCAAATGCGCAATATCTTGTCAGCGGCTCTATCTCTCGCTTTGTTCCACTCAGCGAGCTTTGCAGACAAAACGGCGACGGAGGAAGCTTGGAAAGCCATCCCACTGACAGACGAAAGTCTCGAAACGGCTTGGAAACGGACCCTCTTCGGTGGAGAGGGTGAGGTTTTCATCAATAGTGCCGGAGAGCTAGAATTTGATTTCGGCTCCCCCATGACTGGCGTAACTTGGCAGGGGGAGCCCCCTTTCACGCCATACTACGAGTTGCAACTCGAGGGCCGTAAGCTGAGCGGTATCGATTTCTTTCTGGCCCTGACTTTTCCTATAGAAGGCTCACACGTGAGTCTTATCCTCGGCGGCTGGGGTGGTGGTGTCGTTGGAATATCAAATATCGACGGTCTGAGCGCAGCGGAAAACGAAACGACCTCTTTTGACGGTTTTCCAGATAAACAATGGGTGGACATCCACGTGCGCGTATCACCCGAACGCCTTCAAGTCTGGCTGGATGGCAAAGAGCGGGTGAACGTCAAGACGGAAGGCAAAAAGCTCTCTTTGCGATCTGGCGATATTGAGCTGGCAAAACCTTTCGGTTTAACATCTTTTGAAACTCGTAGCTCCTTCCGTAATTTGCGCTGGCGACCAATAGCAAAAGGGACCAAGAAAGCAGCTAAATAAGATCATTTAGCCTCCGGCAGAGAGACTTCATCCAGTTGCAGCTGACAGTAGAAGAACTGAGCCTGTTGCGGGGGGAGTGGGACTTGAGCGGTGACCTTGCTCCAGCGGTTCTTCTGGAGGGAGCCTGCCATCGATGCCTCAAACGGAGTTAGGCGAGCGCTCCACTCTTGCATACGCTGAGCATAGACAGATGGTGACTCATCAGACTGTCGCCTCGGCCTCGAGGGAGCGACATTGCCGACTAGCCGCGCTCCATCAATAATGAATCCATAGGGGTTACCGAGTTCCAAATGGATTCTAGACCCACTTCCAGCTGCCTCCACTCGCATAACGCGGACGAGAAAAGCCCCGTAGTCGGTCCGAAAAAGCCGCGCCCCTGAGGCCCCAGCTTCTAGCTGGGCAAACCGGGCAGCTTCTTCAAATTTAGACAGCGCAGGCGGAGTGAGATCCGATTGATGAATCATGAGCGAAAAGCGCAACATCTCAATCTCATCGCGATCTGGCGCAGGCACAAAGATTGGCAACTTCGTCCAACTCATGGGCTCAAGGTTTCGACTGAACCGCTGCTCAAACTCACCCAAAGACGCCTCCCATTTAGCGAGCTTTTTATTTTCCAGCGAATACACCTCCCCTTCCTCCAAAACCGGCGTGGCTCCTCCGAATTTCCCCATCAGCGTAAAATCTGAGATGCTCATCGCATGAGGATTCCCCAGTTCGATGGTCACGAGAAACCCCTCCCTCTGCAAGTCGATCTGAATATCGCCCATCCTCGCGAGGAGAGTGCCATGATCCGTCCGCAAAGGGGCATGCCCTTGCATCGTCCGGCTAAGGGTGACTGTCGAAGCATCTTGGCTCTTCTGAGCTACCAGATTCCTCATGGATCGCTCCGCTTGCTCTAAGCGCGTAGCAAACGGCACATCATTTGTGCTCTCACCGAGATCTGTCTCAGCATCGATCACACGGTTGCGGAGTCCTGCTACTTCCTCTCGGGTATCCGAGCGGACACTCCGCAGCTCGGCTTCCAACCTATCCACACGGTCCACCAAATTTTGATCAGTGCATTGAGTGAGTAGAGTCAGGAGCAATACCCCTGGAATGAGGCAAAGGTAACGGTAGCGCATGGACGCATTCTGAATGCGTCGCAGCCTTTTGGCAAGCCTCGCCCCAATTTCCCAGAAAAAGCATTTGCTGAGGATTTGATCCTCGGAGTAATTCCCATCTATGAACCAAACCTGCCACGACCGTATCATCGCTCCATCTGTCCTCGCATCCGATTGGGGCCGGGTGGCTGAAGAAGTGAAGCGAGCGACAGAAGCAGGGGCAGACTGGCTCCATCTGGACGCTATGGATGGGCATTTCGTTAAGAATATTTCATTCGGCCCCCAGTTTGTGAGCGCCATTCGCCCTCATACAAATCTGCCTCTCGACGTTCATCTAATGCTCACCCACCCACAAAACTACCTCGAGGCTTTCATCAAGGCAGGATCCGATCAGATAACTGTGCATGTTGAGGCAGAGCATGACGTGTCCACAACACTTAAACAAATCCGCGATGCGGGACTTAAGACCGGACTGGCACTCAATCCAGCTACGCCGATTGACGATGTGATGCCTTACCTGAACGAAATCGACCTCCTACTGGTGATGACCGTAGTGCCTGGATTCGGCGGCCAGTCTTTTATGGAGAATGAGACTATGCCGAAGGTCTCTGCTGCACGCGCAATGCGCGAGGCTCAAGGGCTAGACTTTCACATCCAAGTCGATGGCGGCATCGATGCCCAGACAGTCAAAATCGCTGGCGCCAATGGGGCGAACGTCATGGTGGCAGGGACAGCGCTGTTCGCCCAGGACGACATGGCAGCTGCCGTGGAGGGAATGCGGGGAGCAGACTAAGCAAGCTATTCACCTTTCTGCCAGAAACGGCTCTATCAGGAAAGATCAATTTCAGACTGACGAGCCGCTGGTTCTTTAAGCAAAGCGATCATCTCCCTCATAGCCGGAGAAACCGCTTTCGTCCGTCTACGCACAATTCCTAACGGCCGCCAAATATAGGTGCCCTCGATCGGGATGCGCACGAGAGAGCCCGATTCGACCTCCGTATCAACGCTTTTACTTGGCACGATGGAGAGGGCGTTTTCAATCAAGACGCCTCGCTTGACGGTCTCGATATTATCAAATTCCACCACTTCCTGAACTCGAACTTGTGCCTGATCAAACAGGCTATCCAGTGCTTTTCGAGTCGGCAAATCTGGCTCAAAAGAAATAAAACGCTCTTCATCCAACTGGCTAATGTGGATAGAGTCATACCGTGCCATAGGATGATCAGGTGGGCATATGACGACCAGCCGATCTTTCCATGCTGACTCGATCTCAAGCCCCTTCCTATCTTGCGGATAGGCGACTAACCCCAGGTCAGCGAGATTCTCAGCCACATCTGCATATACCTCCCCCGACCGACGATAACTCACCTGGAGATCAACCTCCGGAAAAGCCTCCCGAAAGCGCTCAACGAAAGGCGGCAACTCATGAAAACCAATACTGTAGACCGTGGCAATGGTAAGGGGTCCTGCCACCTCATCTCGCATCGCACCCAGCTGCTGCTCCAACCCCCGATAAGAATCGAGAATCGTCCGTGAAGCCTTAACAAAGGCGTCTCCCTCGGGCGTGACTGAGAAATGACGTCGTCCACGCTCGATCAGCTTAACTCCGTAGCGCTCTTCTAAACCTCGGATTTGCTGACTCACCGCACTTTGACTGATACCATTCCGCTCCGCGGCGATAGAGAAACTTGCGGTTTCCACAAGGTCACAAAAAATTTGAAAGGTCTCGATTTGCATGGTGGCGGCCGATAAGAAGGTAAGAGTTAATCCTACTTTTTATAAGGAGACTCAGGGGAAACCAGCTGATCGATAACTGCGATCATGCTTGTGATGGGCTAGGCATGAAGAGCGCGCGCAGCACAGACAAGCGATGCCTCCAGAAGAGATCCGGACTGCCGCAGGACGAGTGCGATAATCCAACCACTCCACCGTAGCTCTTACTTTTCACGTCGATCTCCGTCCTTATCATCGGTTACATAGTTTTTAACGGTCTCTTAGTTAGCTCGCCGACCGACTCTGCGCAAGCATACATCCGTAATGCCGCCGTTGCTCGGCGTCAGAAAGCCAAGTTTGCTATGACATGAAAGCAAACATAGCCGGACTCCTCATGATCATATCCCTAGCGAGCCAGATCATGGCAGATGAGGACTGGCGCAGATTTCGGGGCGCGAACGGAGAGGGTAGGAACCATTCTTTTCAA
>JAHDIL010000136.1 GCA_020630835.1 Verrucomicrobiota bacterium | reverse complement strand
GCCATCTCCTCATACCAAGCATCATCCTTCTGCTCGGTGATCTGTCCCCAGCGAACCATCTGAGTCATGAACCACACTGCATCACTGTAGTATGGGTAGGAAGCATTGTAGCGAAAGAAGACGTTGAAGTCAGGCATCTCGCGAACGTCTACACCTGGCTCGAACTCAAAAGTTCCAGTCATGCTGTTTTTGATCACCTCATAAGGTGCTCCAACGTAGTTTGGCTGAGAAAGAATCTTTGCAGCTTCGTCACGATTTTCGAAGCTAGCATCAAGCCAATGTCCGGCACGGATAAGCGCCTTCGTTACTGCGATCCAAGTGTTAGGGTTCGCATCAGCCCATTCCTTTGATACACCAAATACTTTCTCTGGGTTATTCTTCCAGATATCGTAGTTTGTGGTAACAGGAACACCAATCTTCTTAAATACGGCCTGTTGGTTCCATGGCTCACCTACGCAGTAGGCACAAATCGTTCCAGCTTCAAGCGTCTGAGGCATTTGTGGTGGGGGAGTCACAGAGAGCTCAACATCTCCATTCAAGAATCCTGCGATATCACGCTGGTCAGTGGATGGGTCGAAGTAGAACCCTGGGTTAATACCAGAGGCAGCAAGCCAGTAGCGAATCTCGTAGTTGTGCGTAGAGACAGGAAAAACCATCCCCATGCTAAGCTTCTTACCACCCGCTTTAGCGGCGTCTGCGATCGGCTTGAGAGAGTCAGCCGAAATTGGGTGAACTACTTTACCATCAGCATCTTTCTTAACATTAGGCTTCATCTCAGCCCAGATGTCGTTGGAAACCGTGATCCCATTACCATTGTAGTCGAGGGAGTAAGCGGTTAAAACATCTGCCTGCGTTCCAAAACCGATTGTTGCACCGATAGGCTGTCCCGCGAGCATGTGCGCCCCATCGAGGTCACCGGTGATCACCCGGTTAAGAAGCTCTTTCCAGTTGCCTTGAGCTTCAAGTTCAACGCTGAGACCTTCGTCATCAAAGTATCCCTTTTCTTTAGCAATTACGAGCGGAGCGCAATCGGTGAGTTTAATAAAGCCAAACTTCAAGACGTCTTTTTCAACATCAAGCAGTTCAGCCTGCGAGGTTCCCGTCATGCCAATAGCGGCTGTGGCGAGTGCTACATTTAGAAGGTTTCTTCTTTTCATTTATTTTGTTTGTTTGGTTTATGTTACAGTTAGGGATTTTAAATTCATCAGGCAATAGCCATTTGAGAAATTGGCGCCTCACGAACGAGTGCGCTTTCATAAAGGTCTTCGCGGAAGCATTTCTCGACATCGATGGAAACCAGCTCGCTTGAGTCAACAAGACCATTTTGTCTGAGCTGATTGAGAACCCACACCCCCTTGTCGCGACTCGGTCGATTTACTCGAGGGTGATGAAACATATGAAAGTGCTCTGCCTCGAAAGCGTGTGCCGAATTCGCAGAGGCTACTCCAGTAAACAGACTCGAGCGGATAATCTCCTCACTCTGGTTCAAGTAATGGGGCTGGCTCAAAATTGCGGCAACCTCATCGCGCCCGTCTTTGGTTTCGCAGCGACGGCAAGCTCGATCCAACTGACGGATAAGCTCCAAATGTTCTTCTGGTGCCTGCTGGTTAAACCAATCTGTCACGATGAGCGCCTTCTCAGGGTGGAAAGGAGACACCTCCGCCGACTCGGCAACGATGGATCCTGCCCCCTCAACGACGGCAAGGGAGCTAAAAGGTTCCCCCACACAAAACCCATCGATATTGCCAACCTTCAGACAGAACGGCATTAACGAGGGAGGCAACGTGATGAACTCTATCCTCTCCGCGGGGTCAACATTAGCTTTGCGCATCCACTCGGAAAGAATGAAGCGGTGACTACTCACAGCATGAGGGACCCCAAAAACAATAGAATCATCCGCGTCTAATGTTGATAGGATTTGCTTTAACGCCTCAGCCGTAGTTACCCCTCGCTCAACAACGCGATTTGAGAGAGTTATGGCATCCCCGTGAGTGTTTAGAAGAAAAGCAGAAAGGCAATCTGTAGGCAAAACACCGACCCCATGCCTAAGCGCCAAAGTCAAAGCGGCAGGAGCAACCGCACCATCCAACTCACCGTAGGCTATCTTGTCCCGAATCGTGACCCACCCTGGTTCACGCAAAAGTTGCACATTAAGACCCGCCTCGCGGAAATAACCAAGCTCGTGCGCCATCACAAGAGGCGCACAATCGACCAACGGCACATAGCCAAGTCGAATGGTTAAATTGCGAGAAAGTTTGCTCATTTCCCTCTGCTAAAGCCCATTCCATGCCAAATTTTGATTCTTGGCCTATAAAATGCTTTCAATCATTTCATCCCAACCATTAACTTGATTCATACAGGATATTTCATGGAACTACTCGACAGTCGCCAACTCCGTGCTTTTCAAGAGCTAGCCCGCCAAGGTAGCTTTACTCATGCTGCGCGCAGTCTTAGTCTCACCCAGTCCGCCGTGAGCCATTCCATTAAGTCTTTAGAAAGCTTTTTGGAGACTGAATTATTCGAAAGATTGGGAAAAACGGTTCGCCTGACACAAGCTGGAGAGACATTTTTACCGCACGTGGATCGGATCATGAACCGAATGGCGCGAGCACAGGACGAGCTTAAGTCTCTAGGACAACCTGGGCGCGGAAGGCTGCGTATTGGCGCCACCGTTAGCATCAGTCAGTATATTCTACCCTCGGTTTTACGCGAGCTTAGAGAGAGTTTCCCGGCCTTCGAGATCTCGGTAACAACCGACGACACCAGAGGCCTGGTCGACCTGATCGAGCAAGGCAATCTCGACGTCGCCGTCGGGATGGAAACGTCCTTTTCAGAGAAATTGGTCCGCTCACACCTTTTCGAAGACGATATACAAATGGCAATTTCTCCCTTGCACCCCTTCGCACAGAAACAAAGAATCAGCGGACAGGACCTGCTTGATGAGAATTTTATTTTCTATAACCAAAGCAGTCTGACCTATCGATTACTCGAGCAGTGCTCTTTCCAAAACGGTGTGCGTCTCCGAGCCTCGATGCAGGTCGGAAGTATGGCGGCCATCAAAGAAATGACGAAGATTGGAATGGGAATAGGCCTCCTCTCTCCATGGGTAGCCGAACGAGAGCTCGAAGAGGGGTCCCTAGTTTTTCGAAAACTACCCTGGACTCAACTCCAACGACGCTGGTCAGTCCATAGTGATCCGCGACACAATTCTCACATGATCGAAGACGTATTTACTGGGATATGTAAAAACGTGGTGGATTCGCTACTTCAGCGGACGGATGCCCTAATAGCTCGCCCTTGCCCGAATCCTCACTCCTGACACTCAGGACAATAGCAAGCGGTCCGTCCTGCAATTTTCTCTCGTCGTAACGGCGCTGCTTTACACGCAGGTCGAGGGCAGTTGCCCCCATCTTTCCAGCGGTGGGTAAAAAGCCAATCGTTAGGAGGAGTGCTGTAATCTTTGCCGATCACTCGGAGAGCATCGACTGCAACCTCCCTCACCGCTTCGAAGAGAGCCTCGCGCTCCGCATCCGACAACTGAATGCAGCGCATTCGAGGATCGATCCTAGCCCGCCAACAAATTTCATCGGCCATCCAGTTGCCCACGCCGGGGAACCCCTCTTGGTCCAGCAGGACATTCTTGATGGGGGACTGTTGGCGCCTCATGAGAAAAGCATTCATTCGCTCGAATGTATACCTAGAGCTTCCCACATCAGGCTTATCATCGGGCCACCACGATAAGCTCTCAGCGTCGTGCGCATATCGCACCAACCCGAACATTCGAGAGTCTCTGAAGACAAAGAGATCCTTTGCTGTCTCGAGAACCAAATGATCATGCCGGTCTAACATAGACAGCTGCGATTGAGGCAGACGACGCATAGCACCCGTCATACCCAACTGGATGCCGAGATAGACATCTCCCGCAAAATCGAAGCGCATCCGCTTGCCATGACGCAAACTCGTCTTGAGCCGAGCCCCTCGTAGAGAATCAACGAGCAGACTGATATCGATCTCGCGAAAAATGCGCGCCCGAGGATTAACGTGAACGTCGCACACCATTTGTCCGACTAGAGAATCCCACTGCTTCCTGTGATACTCGACTTCTGCTAGTTCAGGCATTTCACTATAAAGTTGGAGAGGTCGCAATTGCCGGCGTCGTGCGACGATCCACTGAAAACGAAAACCCGATTAGAACGAGCAAGATGGCGATCACTGTGTTGATAGCAATCAACTGTATGCAGATCTGAATTTCTTGAGAAAAACGGGAGTTAATGACCAAACAAACCACCATAACCAATGCCACTGCTGAGTGGATGTGCTGCACATCTGCTGTCATCCTATCGGGCAAGTTTTATCGAGAAGTCTTCTAAATCTCAAACGATTGTATCGCTGCAGCACAATGCATGGGAGGTTTGAAGAAACCGCGTATCCTAAAATGATGGGCGCCGCAAATGGCATAGGGTTCCACAGAAGCAACAACAGAAGAGATATCAACTGCAACCAATGAGACGCCTCACTCCGAATCGTTTCATCATGAAAGGTTTGCAGGTATTCGGGATCTCGACTGCGCAGTCTCTTTTTCTCAAAGCCCTGCATCCAAGGGGCAGCATCGGGAACCTGCTCTTTCCACAGCCGGATGAAGAAGAACTTTTCATAGAATTCCCCGCGGGCTTCAAACGAGTAAACACGAGATAGCCACGCTTTACCCTGAAAAAAGGAAAGCGGTCTTTGATTGGCCCAATAAGAAAGCCCAAGATGGATGCACGGGATAAAAACAATGTTTGCCACTGCTATTAACCAATTTGGCCAATCAAGTAACATGCCGCCCCTTCCATTCCACGGTGCCACCGCTCTTCTGATGGCGAACAGCTCTAAAAAACAACAGCTGATAGAAAAGAAGATGGGCAGGAAAACATGCTGCCGTAAGCCACGAAAAGGTGCCAATCATCCGAAACACCCACAAGCACTGAAAAACACAGGCTCCATAAAGAGCGGCCAGCCAGGCTAGCAAACTAGGCGAGGCAAACGGCGCAAAGAAAAAACAAACAAGGCTCATCATCAGCGCGGAGATCCAAATCGACGCGCCCCACATAGCAAATCGGGGCGTCCGAGAAGCACCGGAAACGGCTCCTTTAGACCAGCCTTTTTTGAGTTCATCGCCTCCACTGGGAAACATACGCATATTTATCAACCCTCTCCCAAGAAAGGCTCTACAGCCGTATCCTGCAGCCGTTAGAAGCCTAGAAAGGTGAAAGTTCTCTAGCACATGACTTTTCACAGACTCATGCCCCCCTACATCCTGATAGGTTTCCCTAGCGATCAACATCGCCTGCCCAAACAGTCCTCGGTCTTTGGCCGCTGACTCTGGTGCGCCGAGATGAAATTGATTCATTCCCAAAACCATCAGCGCATTAAAAAAGACAGAGGCCTGCTCACCCCGCGTAGGCACGCAATGGTAGGGACAAAACGCAGAGACCTGCTTCGGATCAGACGTGAGCCGGCTGATCCGCGCGCCAGCTTGAGAATCCAACCAGGTATCTGCGTCCAAAAATAATAGCCAATCTCCTTTTGCCTCTCGAGCCCCTTGAGAACAAGCCCAAGGTTTCCCATACCACCCATCGGGAAGATCCGCCCCCTCGATCACCCGCGCCCCGTTTTCCTCCGCCACCTGGCGCGTGTTGTCTGATGATTGATCATCTACAACGATGGTCTCAGGGACGTC
>JAHDIL010000135.1:4153-5733 GCA_020630835.1 Verrucomicrobiota bacterium | reverse complement strand
TCGATGACCTCTGCGAAGAAGGATTCATCCATCACGCAAAGGCTCTCCCGATGCGCCAAAGACTCGAAACTGACTGGCCCTACCTCCGTCATCCCATGATGATCAAAAACATCAGCGCCCCCCCAGAGAGAAGAAATAGCGGCTCGCACCTCGGGCAGGCACCCACCAGGCTCGCCAGCAACAATGATTTTTCTAACTTGCCCCGGGTAAGCTCCGCCATCGTCACCCCGCTTTTCCTGATATAGCTCGCCTAACCGCATAGCATACGTCGGCGTGCAGCAGAGCACATCGATTTTGTAACTCTCTATCATCTGGAGGCGGGCCTCACTACTCAACCCTCCGCCCGGAAGGGCAAGATTCCCCCGAGAAACTGCGGCCTCGAAGGCCGTCCAAAAACCAAGAAACGGGCCAAAGCTGAAGGCAAAGAAGACTTTTGCGTCTTTCGAAATGGCCGCTTCATCAAAGACTCTGGCCCAATTATTTAGCATCGCCGCCCAGCTTTCCTCCGTGTCCAGCCAGGCCATGGGCCCTCGTGTCGTGCCGCTACTTTGGCAAAAGCGGGTGTATGCAGATAGTGGCTCAGTTAGATTTGAACCGTAAGGTGGATGGGCCTCACGATCAGCAAGAAGCTGCTCTTTAGTTGTAAACGGCACCTTTTGAGTAAAATCCTCAAGGCTACGAACCGCCGCAAGGCCTCCCAGCGCATCGATGCGCTGCCGGTAAAAGAGATTGGTCTCAACCAACCGCTGCAGAAGATCGGACAACATAGACCATTGCGCGCTCCGAAGGTCTGCGTTTGCCATCAGATAGTGCTCCTGGTCTATAAAATTTCCACCTAGCTCTGCTTACTATCAGGCGAAGCTATTGCGGCCTGTTTCGCGGCAGGTGGGGCTGGATTCGGTTTAAATTTCACAACCAGATATCCTCCAGTAGCCGCCATCAAGATACCAAGAACGAAAGGCCAACGGATAGCAGAGAAACCACCCGCCGGCGGGTGTAAGAGCAGAGACACGACGGCATTCACCACCGGCGCACCCGCAAAGATGATCGACATAACCACGGCAGGCGCGCTCTTATTACCTTGGGCAAACAACGCCCCTAAAGAAAGGAGAACGAAGAAAGCACCGACTGCGCCCAGGATGCCTGCGATGAGAGAAAGCCACAATCCCTTTCCAGGAAAGTCCCAATCAGAACCGCGTGCTAGCAGGATGCCCAAGGGAGCGAGCACGGCAGTCAAGAAATAAGCAACTCCAACGAATAAGAAAGCCTTGTAGCGTCCATTCTGAGGATCATTCATCCCCACTTGCCCCATGTGGAGGAAGATCCCATAGAGTCCCCAAGTGAGGACTGTCCCTAGAGCGAAGATTAACCAAGCGTAGCTTCCTGTCATAACATTATCTGGGTAGAGGATCGCGCAGCAACTCCTCAGGTGCAAGACTTATGACCTCACGCACAGATGCAGGAATGGCAACCGCTTTCATCCGGCGCGTTTCGGGATCCTGCTGGACACTGACTACAGTGAGCTTGCCGTTGGCAGCAAGTTTTGGTTTTTCTCGGTGGCAATAATATCAACAACCCCT
>JAHDIL010000135.1:435-4143 GCA_020630835.1 Verrucomicrobiota bacterium | reverse complement strand
TGGCAGCAAGTTTTGGATTGTCGGAATGTGGAGCTTTCCAAAATCGAAAGGCGTAGTGCAGAGACTTGTCGCGTATGCGCTCAATGAGAAGCTCTACCTGAAATTCTTCCTCAAAATACAAAGGCAGCCGATAGTCTGCCTCGGCATGCACGCGGGGCCAGCCCACCTCGCCATCTACTTCCAGCGCCTGTTCCGCGCCAGCCACCCCCCGCAACGGATGAACGGAAAACCCTAAGGATCGAAAGAACGCATGCTCCGCGGACTCCATGTAGCGGAAAAAGTTTGAAAAGTGGACAATGCCCGCGAGGTCAGTTTCGTGAAACTCCACCCGGCGGTCATGCATGTATCGGTAAGCCATCGCATAGGTAAGCAAGCACGCGTGGGGCCAGATGGCTAGCCCAGCTTTGTAAGAAAGTGTTCGTAAGTGCAAAAACGATTTGCAGTTGGAGCAGCTCGCCCTAAAGGTGTTCGCATGTCCTACTCCTCTGAGAGCGATAGTCTACTCGCCTTGGCGCTACTTCCCGACTTCGGGCCGGTTCGGTTTCAAGCTTTGCTTGACCATTTCCACACGGCGTCTCAAGCGCTCCTAGCTCCCCCATCCGAGCTACGGGCCGTGCGCGGACTGGGCCAAGAAACCAGCGCTCGCCTAGCAGCTATTGAAGATCTCGTCGATGTTCCGACAGAAAAGCAACGGATGGCGGACTGCGGAGTTAGCCTAATCCTGCGCACTGATAAGATTTACCCTGAGGGACTCCTGCAAACCCACGCTCCCCCGATCCTGCTCTTCGCGAAAGGGACCCTCTTGCCGACAGACGTGCGCTCTATAGGGATTGTTGGCTCACGCCGCACCACTCACTATGGGCGGGAGCAAGCGAAACGCTTCAGTTTTCAACTAGCGGCCGCCGGCGTAACTGTAATCAGTGGACTGGCCAGAGGTATCGATACGGTGGCTCACGAGGCGGCACTGGCGGCAGGAGGCCGCACCGTCGCCGTCCTCGGTTCCGGTCACGGGAAACTCTACCCACCAGAGAATGCGGCACTCGCCGAACAAATCTGTGAGAATGGCGCCGTGCTATCCGAGTTCCCCATTCTTTACAATCCCGACAAGAGGTCTTTCCCCCTGCGCAACCGGATCGTAGCCGGCATGTCTAAGGGGCTACTGGTGGTGGAGGCTCCCGTGCGCAGTGGATCTATGATCACCGCCCAACAGGCTCTGGAGGCCGGGCGGGACGTCTTTGCTGTCCCAGGCCCTGTGGATCGCCCCACCTCAGGAGGGTGTCACCGCCTGATCCGCGATGGGGCCAGCCTGGTCACCTCACCTCAAGAACTGCTCGGGGACTTGGAGACCCTTCGCCCCATGCAGATGGATTTGCCTCTTTTTGAGCCAGAACTTTCAGAAATACCTGAGGAGGAACAAAGTGCCTTACCTAGGAAACCGTCCCAACTCAGTCCGCTCGAAGCCAAGGTCATGGCGGCTCTCTCCGACAGAAATCAGACACCTGACGAGCTTTCTGACGCTCTTTCCGAGCCCATATCGAGTATTGGCACCAGCCTCCTAAAACTCGAAATGAAGGGTCACATAAAACAGCTCTCCGGAAAAATCTTCGCGAAACTCATTTGACGAAAGCTGCCTCTCCGACGTAGTGCTTGGGAGAGACACGAGTCTAAAACTAGTTAGTTTTTCTCTTTATACCTTCTACTTTCCATGGCCAAAGCCCTCATTATTGCTGAGAAACCAAGCGTAGCTACGGACCTATCCCGCGTGCTCGGTAAGATGCCGAATATCGGGAAATTCGACAAGAGAGAGGACTACTTCGAGAACGATCAATACCTCATTTCCTCAGCCGTCGGCCACCTCGTGCAACAAGCACTGCCCACGACCGAGGATGGGAAGATGCTACCTTGGAAATTCGATTGTCTCCCTATCCTTCCCGAACAGTTTGCTCTCGAACCAAGCGAACAAAAAGGGGCCAAATCCCGTCTGACTAAATCATGAAACGAACCTCGTCATTAACGCCTGCGACGCCGGCCGCGAGGGTGAGCTGATCTTCCGCTACATCCTGCAATTCTGTAAAGTCAACAAACCGACTCAACGCCTATGGATGCAGTCGATGACTGACCGCGCTATTCAGGAGGCTTTTTCCGACCTGCGCTCTGACCAGGACATGACTCCGCTGTCAAACGCGGCTTATTGCCGGTCGGAGTCGGACTGGCTCATCGGCATTAACTCGACCCGAGCCATGACCGCTTTTAACAGTAAGTTCGGTGGGTTCAACAAAACACCTGTCGGTCGCGTGCAGACTCCTACCTTGGCACTACTGGCTGAGCGGGAACACGAGATTGAAGACTTCGTTAGTGAAGATTACTGGGAGGTGCACGCGACGTTTACAGCAGAGGCGGGTCCTTATCAAGGGCGTTGGATTCAAGAAAAATTCCAAAAGTCTCCTGACAAGCCCCATGCCCGCGCCGAGCGCATCTGGGATGAGGCGCAAGCTCAAGCCATTGTTGAGCGCTGTGCCGGGAAAAATGCGGAGATAGAGGAAACGGTCAAACCGGCCAAACAAATCGCCCCACAGCTCTACGATCTGACCACGCTCCAGCGGGAGGCGAATGGGCGCTTCGGTTTCTCCGCACGCCGCACACTGCAGCTCGCTCAATCTCTCTACGAGCGGCACAAAGTGCTAACCTACCCGCGAACAGACTCTCGCTACCTGCCTGACGACTACGTCGGAACAACTAAGGAAACTCTAAGCAAACTCTCTGACGGAGGAAGCCCCCTCCTCAAGGACCTGCCGCAGCATGCTACGCACGCCCTAGCTGAGGATCTCGTTAGAGGCAGCAATCGACGCGTATTCAACGGAGCTAAGGTGAGCGATCACTTCGCGATCATCCCGACAGGACAAATCCCCAAGAGCCTAGATGAGGCAGAGGCCAAGCTCTATGATATGGTCACACGGCGCTTCATCGCCTCCTTTTATCCGCACGCGGAGTTTGAAAACACAACCCGCATCTCACGGATCGAAAAGGACGCATTCCGCACGGATGGCAAGGTGCTAGTCGTCGCCGGTTGGCTAGGCGTCTACGGCAAGAAGGTGGGTGGTGCTCAAGCGGCTAACGTAGATCGGGAGGACAAATCCTCAGCCGATAAGGAGATCGTCGGTGTCAGTCCAGGAGAAAGGCCAAAAGCTGACCCAGTAGAGTCCAAGCAAAAAGCGACGCGCCCGCCTGCCCGCTACAATGAGGCGACCCTCCTCTCCGCCATGGAGACGGCAGGCAAGCGCGTAGACGATGAGGACCTACGAGATGCCATGTCCGAGCGTGGGCTCGGCACCCCAGCGACCCGTGCCTCGACCATCGAGGGGCTGATTTCTGACAAATACATAACGCGTGATGGAAAAGACATTTTTGTGACCACGCGAGGGACTCGCCTGATCGATCAGTTACACAACATGGAGATCGGTATCCTCACCTCTCCTGAGATGACGGGTGAGTGGGAGTTCAAACTCAAGCAGATGGAGCAAGGTCGTCTGGATCGCCCTGCCTTCATGGACGAGATCAAGAAGCTGACCTCTACCGTTGTCGAGACCGCTCGCGACTATGCGCAAACGGCTCTCGACCGAGAATGGCCGGAATTCTCCGTCCCCTGCCCTGTGTGTAATGTTCCCACGCTCGGACAGGATGATGGTCGTTACAAATGTAAGGAACCGG
>JAHDIL010000135.1:0-425 GCA_020630835.1 Verrucomicrobiota bacterium | reverse complement strand
GGCTAGCCGCCCCCTGTCAGAAGCCGAGGCAACACAACTGCTCACGACCCGCATGGTTGGGCCACTTACGGGATTCGTCAGTCGCTTCAAGCAGCCTTTTGACGCAGCGATCGAGTTACAGGAGGATGCGAAAGCAGGCCTGAAGGCTAACTTCATCTTTGAGAAAACAGAGGAAGAAGAAGCTGAGGCAGAAGCGGTAGAGAAGCCCGAGAACAAGCTCTGTGCCTGCCCGTGCTGCGACGATGGCGAGATCTACGTGACCCCGACCAGCTACATCTGCGACGTGCGCGCCCGAGGAGAGAAATGTAAAGGCCGCCTCTCTAGAGAGATGTGCAAATACGAGATCCCTCGCGATCAGGCTCTTAAGTATTTCACAGAGGGCAAGACGGACGTAATCGACAAGTGGATCAGCAAAAAGGGTCGTC
>JAHDIL010000134.1 GCA_020630835.1 Verrucomicrobiota bacterium | reverse complement strand
GTAGAAAGAGGTCGGTTGAAAGCGCCGATCGCTCCAGCTCCAATGAGCATGATGCAAGTGTAGTAAAGCTTAGAGCGACCACGTAGAAGCCCCTCCTTAGGAGCCACGAAAGTTGCTGCCATCAGCACCACTGTCGAGAGAATGAGCATCACCGCGCTCATGCCGTCTAGACCAAAAGCAAGAGATAAGGCTGGAAAGCCCTCGATGGCCATGAGTGAGCGCGAGCTCGCAAACTGATAGGACCCCTCTGCACTGAGATTAAACTGAAAAAGAACGAAGAGGGAGAAGAGAAAAACCAGAGTCGAGCATGCTAGCGCAATGAAGCGGGCGGGAGCGCCCAGCAGGATGACAAAAGCTCCCAGTAAAGGAAACAGAACGATAGCTTCGAGAATATTCACGACGACAGGAGGCTAAGCTTAGAGAATGAGGAAAAGGACAAGGGCCAGTATGGCAAAACCGAAGAAAAAGGCGTAAGACTGCACATTCCCCGTCTGGAAGATACGCATCGTCCCTCCGGCTGTTAGTGCACTTATAGCCGGGACCTTGGTCACAAGAGGAGACCAGATGAATTGGTCAAATAGGGCGCAGGCATGAGCGACGGCGTCCTGAAAGATGCGAACTATGCCGATGTAAATTTCATCGAGGTAGAATTTGCGCGCGAAGAGGGGGAGGTTGATGGGATCTTCATTCCGCCCCTTATAGAGAAAGATTGCACCAGTAACACCAACGATCAGTCCTAGGATCGATAGGATCGCGGTGATGCCGAAATGGCTCACCAGATGTCCGAAATCAGCGTGCCCTTGAGCTTTAAACCAAGCGGCGAAGGGATCGTAAGCAGAGAATACGGCGAAGACTGCCAGAGTGATCAGAGGGAAAATCATTAACGGGCCGACTTCGTCTGCTTTTTCCGCGTCAGGGGTGCGGGGATCACCGAAGAACGCCACAATGAAAAGTCGCGTCATGTAAAATGGGGTGAGAAAGGCGACGATTATAGCCAGAATATAGGGGCCTACATGCCCCTCGTGCAGCGTTGTCTCCAGGATAGCTTCTTTACTCCAAAAACCGCTGGTCAGCGGAACGGCGATGAGTGCAGCTGTGCCGAGAGCGAAAGTGAAGAAGGTAGTCGGCATGTTTTTGCGCAGACCTCCCATTTTCCAGATATCCTGCTGGTGATGACAAGCAAAGATGATGGCACCGGAACCGAGGAAGAGCAGTGCTTTGAAAAAAGCGTGTGTATAAAGGTGGAACATACCAGCATCACTCCCGCCATGCGCGACTCCCTGTGCCATTACCATGTAGCCCAGCTGCGAGAGAGTGGAGTAGGCAAGGATACGCTTGATATCATTCTGCTGTGTTGCCATGAGGGCGGCTACCAGTGCCGTGATCGCTCCCACCCAGAGGATGACCTGTGCGGCTAGCTCGGTCATCTCGATTAAAAAACCAATCCTTGCGAGCAGAAAGACCCCCGCCGCGACCATCGTCGCAGCGTGGATAAGAGCAGATACAGGGGTGGGGCCCTCCATGGCGTCGGGCAGCCACACATGCAAAGGTAGCTGTGCCGATTTGCCGATGGCACCGCAGAAGACGCAGATCACCGCGATATTCAGGAGAGAGAGGTTCGATACCTCGCCGGCTTGCTGCGCAATGGTGGAGAAGGTAACGGATCCAACTAGGGTCCACACCAGGAGGATTCCGATCATGAAACCAAAGTCGCCAATGCGGTTGGTGAGGAATGCTTTCTTGGCAGCCTCAGCTGCCGAACTTTTTTGATACCAGTGGCCGATAAGTAGGTAGGAGCTTACGCCGACCAGTTCCCAGAAGATGAACATCATGACGAAGTTGTCAGCTAGGACGATTCCGGTCATGGAAAAGAGGAAAAGAGAGAGCGCTGCGAAGTAACGCGCCTTCCCGGCGTCGTCCTTCATGTAGGCAAGAGAAAAGAGATGAACAAGGAGGCCTACTAGGGAGACGATGAGCATCATTCCCTGGCTGAGCTCATCGACCAGTAGCCCAATGCGGATGTCGAACTTTTCGCCTAAATACATCCAGGAGTATGAGGCGATCTCAGCGTTTTCTGCGTTGCTCCGGGCGAGGGCGACTGCGGTAAGAAACAGAACTGCTGAGGAGGCAGTGGCTACAAGCGCACTGACGTTAGCCGAGCGTTTTAGCACAAAAAAGATGAGGGCTGCTGTCGCGAGCGGCAGCAGCAGGAGGAGCCACGCTTGGGTCGAGAGATCCATAGAAAGGTGAGAAATTCGAAGAAATTCAACGGCTCACAAGGAGGGACAAAGCAGAGCTAATGTAGGTAATATGAGCGCCAGCAGTTCTATATGGGGGGCACCAAGAGATTGCAACGTTGTTTTTCCTGAGCTAGCCGAAATCCGCGCATAGGCCTCGTGAAGCCTGGGAAAAAATGGAAGGACAATGTGAGCAAAGATGGGGAGCGGGAAAGCAGTCGTCACCGATCTGCTTTTTCAACAGCATTCTAGGAGACGCAAGCTTCCCAAATCTCCTCAACACGCGCTGTGGAAATAACCTTCAACTTCTTCGCTGTGGCTTCAGGGATTTCCGGGATATCCTTCTCATTTAGTTGTGGGATGTAGATGGTCTTAATGCCAGCCTGCACTGCCCCAAGCGCCTTTTCTTTGAGTCCTCCAATAGGAAGGACATCTCCCCGCAGATTGATCTCACCAGTCATGGCAATGTCTTTGTTGACGCGTCCTCCTGTGAATAGAGAGGCGAGAGCAATGAACATAGCGCAGCCAGCAGAGGGCCCGTCTTTAGGGATCGCTCCGGCTGGGACGTGCACATGAACATCAAATTTCTTGAAGTCCTCGGGGTCTATCTTTAGGTAATCAGCTCGTGTCTTCACTAGGCTCCAGGCGGCCTGCACGGACTCCTTCATGACATCGCCGATCTGGCCAGTGAGCTTGATTTCACCCTTTCCGCGGAAGCGGACGGCTTCGATGTTGAGCACTTCGCCACCGAACGGCGTGTAGGCTAGTCCATTGACGACACCGGGCGCGCTGGTCCGCATCTTTGTTTCCCGGGCATATTTTGGCGGACCTAGGATTTCCTCGACTTTAGCCACATCGATAGATGTGATCGCTTTTGGATTTGAAACAACTTCGGCAGCTACATAGCGGCAGACGGAGCCAATTTCGCGGTTTAGCCCGCGGACTCCGGCCTCGCGCGTGTAGTCCTCGATGACAAAGCGGAGGGCGGCAGCGCTCCATTTGCACTGTTTCGCTTTCAGGCCATTTTCCTTGAGCTGTCGTTTTACCAAGTAGCGTCGGGCGATTTGCAGTTTTTCCTCGGTGGTATATCCAGCGATGTCGAGGATCTCCATCCTGTCTAGAAGCGGAGCCGGGATGGGGTCAGCCGTATTCGCTGTTGCGATGAAGATAACTTGGCTGAGGTCAAAGGGGAGATCGAGAAAACGATCCATGAACCTATCGTTTTGATTTGGATCTAGCACCTCGAGTAGGGCGCTAGCGGGATCGCCGCGAAAGTCTGCCCCGATTTTGTCGATTTCATCCAACATGATGACGGGATTTTTTGTCCCGCAGCGGCGGATCTCTTGAATGAGGCGGCCTGGCATAGAGCCGATGTAGGTCCGGCGATGTCCTCGGATCTCGCTTTCGTCTTTTACACCGCCAACACTGAGCCGGATGAATTTCCGCCCGAGAGCCGAGGCGATTGAGCGCCCGAGACTTGTTTTGCCGACACCTGGAGGGCCAAGTAAACACAGAATAGGCCCTTTCCCATGGGGGTTGAGAGTGCGAACCGCCAAAAACTCAAGAAGGCGACGCTTTACCTTTTTTAGGCCGAAGTGGTCAGCATCTAGGACTTTCTCAGCGTGCTCAATATCATCATTCTCCTCGGAGAATTTGTTCCACGGCAGTTCGGCTACCGTTTCCAGGTAGCTAACTAACACAGAATGCTCCGGGCTAGCCGGCGGGATCATGGTCAGGCGATTCAGCTCCTTATTGGCCTGCTCGAGGCATTCCTCAGGAAGCTCTGCCGCCTCAATGCGCGTGCGGAGATCGTCGGCGAGTTCCTCTGATCCATCGTCTTCACCCAGCTCCCGCTGGATAGCTCGCATTTGCTCCCGTAGATAGGCGCGGCGCTGGGCGTCGGTGAATTCATCCTCTACGTCGTCACGCAGTTTCGCTTGTAACTCTGCGATGTGGAGCTGATTGTTGAGTGCTTGCTGCACTTTTTCAGCGCGCTTTCCAACATGCACCTCTTCGAGAATTTCCTGCCGGTGCTCCACTTCCAGCGTAAGGTTTGTTGCGAGAAAATCGGTCAGAATGGCCGGCGACTCGATGGACGCCAGGGCTTGCAGAGCCTCCTCAGGGATGTGAGGGCTTACAGCTAGGTATTCCTCGGCCGACTCCTGCAGGTTGCGGATGCTTGCTTTCCAGCGAGGTGTGTTGCGGGGGAATATATTCTCGAGGATTTTGAACTCGGACCTCAAGTAGGGCTTCTCCTGAATAATACGCGTAAGTTCAATGCGCTCGACGATTTGAATCAGGATTAGCGTATGGTCTTCCTCCTGCTCAATTACGCGCAGAACGTTTCCTAGCACGCCGAGTCTGTAGATGTCTTTCTTCTTTGGTGTCTCGACACTTTCGTCCTTCTGAGTAGACAGGGCTACCAGTCGGCTGTCCGGCATGAGGTCATCAAGGAGCTTCTGGCTCGAGCCGCGCTCGACTGTTAATGGGGCAACTGTGCCAGGGAAAAGCACTACCCCTCGCAGCGGCATCACCGGCACGTTTTTCGGCAAGTTTTTCCGCCACTCTGGTAGCTCGGTGCGAGGCTGGCTCGTGGAGATTTCGATGATTTCCTCTGAGGATTCGTTGAGTAGTTTTTCCAGATCTTCCATTTCAAGAAGGAGAGTTTAAAGCGCGCGGGTGGGAGGGGAAAGAATATTCGCTTCCGGTAGCAGACTGCTTCGACCTTCTCAAGTGATCATGCGAAAAAGGGAGGGAGGGCTTCGTCATTTTTGTGGAGAAACTGTGGCGCCAGATGGTCGACGCAAACGAAGCGGCCAGTGAAGTGGTATTGCGGTAATGGGGGTGTTTTGACGATTCTCACTTGAGCGCCCTTCATCCTTCTCGTAAAAGATACCTATGGAGTATTTCTTTCGGCAAACCGAGCGTTCTGACATTCAGGGGCCGTTTTTGGAAGCTGATTTGCTGGCGCTAAAGGATTCCCCTAAGGGAGCTCTTCTTTCTTCGGACGGCGCTGAAACATGGACCGACTTTCATGCCGCCATGGTCGAACTTGGGCTGGTCGAGTTTCCGGAAACGCTTAAGGATTCGTCTGCTATTGGAACGCAGAGTTTGGAGACGGGAGAGCCAGGGTCTGTTCCTCCTCCCTCCACTGGTTTACAGCAGGCCAGCCCCTCAGCGTCTCGCGCAGGGTCCGCTGCTGATAGAATTGTCGCAGACGACCCCTCTCCTGTGCCGCTGCTCGGGTCTTTTCGTATTGGCGAGGCTTTTGGTGTCGGGTGGGCGCTCATGAAGCCGATCTACTGGCCCCTTCTCGGGATCTCGCTCGTCGCCTCGATACTGGTAGGGGTAGCGTCGAACTTTTTTGTCCCGATATTCTTCCTTACGAGCCCTATGATGGCAGGTTCTGTTGTTTTGCCAGTTCTTGCGAGTCGTGGTTTGAACGCCAACTTTGACCTAATCTTCGATGGATTTCGGAACCATTTCGGACGGCATGCCATTGTGAACCTCATCATG
>JAHDIL010000133.1 GCA_020630835.1 Verrucomicrobiota bacterium | reverse complement strand
TAGAAACCGACCAAGGCACGCCTTGGCGACTCCTTTCGCGCGATCTCAGCGAGGAGGGGACGCTCGTCCTGCCAGCCGTCATGGATCTGAATACCGCGACCTATGCTTTGCAGTTAGGGCTAGGCGATCGGATAGAGTATGAGAGCGACACCGGGAAACCCTTTTCAGTCGAGATCGTGGGGTTGCTTGAAACTTCTTTGCTGCAGGGGAAAGTGCTCGTTGATGAAACAAAATTCCTCCAAGTGTTTCCTGACTCTGGCGGTTTTCAGGCTTTTCTCATCGACTCTCGAGAGCCGGCAGTTGCCGAGACTTTTGTCAATGTCGCCATGCGGAATCTCGAGGACTTTGGCTTTGCTGCGTTGCCCGCCAGTGAGCGGCTCAATGAATTTCACGCCGTGCAAAATACTTACCTTCGTATTTTCTCGCTACTCGGTATCCTGGGCATCCTGTTAGGCACTGTTGGACTTGCCGTGCTCGTCGTCCGCAGTGGTTTAGAGCGACGGTCTGAGTTCGCTGTCATGCAGGCTATTGGATTCAAGGATAAGAAGCTGGAATTTTTGCTAGGTGGGGAGCATTTCCTTTATCACTCCCTAGGGATCGTAGCTGGGGCGATGGCAGCACTTGTGGCGGTTGCTCCTCAGGGAGGCTTGGCCGATATCGGTTCGGGTATTTGGCTGCAGATCGCAGGTATCTGGCTTGTCGGGGGGATCGTCTGTTTCACGGCGGCGCGCTTGGCTACCAAGCAGCGCCTGACCTCATCTCTCCGTCTTGAATGAGCTTGGTTTATCGCTGGCTGGTAACGATCACCATGGCGCTTGCGACTATGGCTCCTGGCCTAGCCGAAGAGTTTTCTTTTGAGGCCGAGACGGTCTTTGCGCTGGGGGCGAGCGATTTCGCTAGGGGACGGCTACCGACGGGGGCGCGTCCTGAGGAGGGCGACTGGCGAGCCAATTCCTCTACTAAAAGCCTTGATGCGTTGCCCCTTCCGCTTGGCGAGGCGTGGCTCGAGATCGGTCCGGAGTTCGTTCGCGGATCCCTCCGTGTTCGTGCCGAAGCCACTGCCCTTCCCGGTAAGCCGATTGAGTCGCGCTATGGAGTCGGGCTTTTCGGTGACAAGGGCTATCAAGCGATGCTTGTTCCAGCTCATCAGAAAGTGCAGCTGCTCTATCGAGGCGAGCCTCTAGCGGAGGCCACTTTTGCGCAGCAGCCGGGAGCAACTTTTCAAATTGAGCTGACAGCTCTCTATCTGGAGGAGCAAGTCTACTTACAGGTTCGCGTTCTGGAGCTCAAAGATGAGGACGACGGTGAAAGCGACGATGAGAAAGAAGAGAGCCAACCTGCGATAGTGCACCTTGACCCGCACGACAGGCGAGAAATGCCTTTGGCTGGCTCTGCGTGCCTCATCGCAGTTCCTTTTTCTGGCAAACCTGTGCAGTTCAGTGCTGTGGTTTTGGAAAAGTTGACAGTGAGTGAGGGCGAGTGAGGATGGGATCAGATCGTTGGATGCGGGGCGCTACAGCGAAATGAGATCGTCCTACTTCGAGCGCCTAGCCGACCGATCCGATAATAGGCAGCTTAGCGTTTTTCGTAAGGCTAGGAGCTTGGATTTAGACCAGTTTTGACGCTTGCAATGCCGACGGGCTTTACATCAAACTATGGGGGGTAAAAACGCTGTTTAGAATGAACCTAAAGTCCGTATACTATAGCCTGCGCCCCCTAGCTCGTGTCAGTCGAGAGCGGCGAAACCTTTGGAGTGCTCCGAAGGACGAGAAAAAGCCGATGCATCCGATTATCGGTTTCATGCTAGGCAGTGTTCTTAGTATCTTTGGTGGCTTTTTGGGTGGGGGGATAATCTGGGGCGCTCTGGGACTTTCGCCTGACGGGTGGTCGTGTTTGTTTACGGCTCAGTTCTTATGTCACTCTATTTTGATCGTGGTTCGCACAAAGAATCGCGGTCTCTTTTATGGGGTGAACCTATTCACGGTGCTTACCTTGTGGCTTCTTTTTACAGGCGCGCATAGTGCTGCCTGAGGATCAGGCGCGGGCCCGAAGCGGTTGGGCTTGTGATAGCTGGAGCCAGATTAGATCGCTGATAAGGAGGGAGGTATGGCCGTTGCGACCATACCCTTCTGGGCCAGCTTCCAATTTGCGCAACTTTCGTGTCTGTATGCGCCCGTGCGTTCATTGATATCGCGATTAAAGATTATCTATGAAAATAGTTCTGACTATCGCCTTAACGTTATTCGCTTTACTCCCCGTCTCGTCCGCGGCTGAGCGTCCTAACATACTCTGGCTTAGCGCAGAGGACATTAGCCCTCACTTTGGCTGTTACGGGGATGAGTATGCGATTACGCCAAATGTGGATAGCTTGGCAGAAAAGGGGACCGTATTCACCCATGCCTTCACAACGGCTGGTGTCTGCGCCCCAAGCCGCAGTGCCATTATTCTCGGCATGTATCAGAACTCTGTAGGAACCCACCATATGCGGTGCAACGCTGAGTTGGCTGAGGGCATCCGACCTTTTCCTCTTTACCTTCGAGAGGCCGGCTACTACTGCACAAATAACTCCAAGACGGACTATCAGTTTTCATCCCCTGGTAAAAGCGAGATTTGGGACGAAAACTCAAAGGAAAGCCACTGGCGTAACCGAGGTGAGGATCAACCGTTCTTTGCTGTTTTCAACTTCGTTCGATCTCACGAGGGGCGTATCAAGTCGGATTCTCTGTATGAGCAAGCTGTCGAGAAGCTGCCGGCTGCTCTGCGACGTGACTCGCAGAAACGACTCACCAATCTTCCGCCTTATTATCCTGATACTGAGGTCGCTCACAAAGACTGGCGTCGGAATTACGAACTCATTTCTGGATTGGATTTGTGGGTTGGCGAGCACCTGAAAGCTCTTGAGGAAGCCGGATTGGCTGACGACACCATCGTCATGTTCTGGTCCGACCACGGCGTCGGTTTGCCGCGCGCAAAACGTTGGCTTTACGAATCTGGAACCCGAGTGCCTTTGGTTGTGCACGTGCCGGAACGCTTTCGTAGCCTAGTTACATGGGAGGCTGGGGCATCGGACTCCCGCATCGTGAGTGGGGTCGATTTTGGGCCTACGGTGCTGGAGCTCGCTGGGTTATCGACACCCGAGATCATGCAGGGAGAGAGTTTTGCGGTGAAGGGGCGTGACTTCGCCTTTGCCGCTAGGGATCGTATGGACGAGCGCTATGACATCATCCGGATGGTGCGAGGACAAGAGTATCGTTACATCCGAAACTTCGAGCCGCTAAAGCCATATTATCAGTTCATGAACACCCCAGAGGGGGGGGCAACGATGAAGGAGATCCGCCGGATGGAGAGGGAAGGGGGAATGAGCGAAGCACAGGCCCTTTTTTCAGCTCCGCAAAAGCCGGTGGAAGAGCTTTATCATTTGCCCTCTGATCCTCATGAGGTCGCGAACCTCGCCAATGATCCTGCGCATGCCGATACTTTAGAGAGACTGCGGCGGGAGCTTGCGGTTTGGCAAAGCGAAATTGGCGATATCGGGCTCATCCCTGAATCTGAGATTAAACGCGAGGAGCTAAATGGGACGAAACGCTACGATATTCTTCGGAGCCGGGCTGATGGAGGTGCGTTGTTTGCGAGTCGCTTGACTGCTATTGCGGCTGCCGCCTCGTTGGGCGTCGATAGTCGTAATGACCTACTTTCTGGTCTTGCCGATGGGGAAGCAGCCATTCGCTATTGGGGCGCGACTGGGTTAGGGAATATTCGAGACGATTCCTCATTTACCGAATTTGCCGAGGCTGAGCTGGCAGCGCTCCAACAAGCGATGACGGATGAGGCGCCCGCGGTGCGGATCGCTGCAGCACGGGCTCTGGCGTTGCTCCCGCGATTTGCCGGCGCTGCCCTCAATCAATTGGCCAACGAGTTGCAGGGGGACAACGAGTGGGCGCGCTTAGAGGCTGCTATTGTGCTCGATGAACTTGATGAGGCGGCCCGCCCGAAAGTTGCCGATCTTAAGGCGGCCCTAGATGCGCAGCCGAATAAATACATTGTTCGTGTAGCGAACCGGGCGTTGAATGAGCTTCTAGGCACGAGCAACACGGTGAGATAAGTCTAGTTAGCCAGGTCCGTTTTTCCGGATCTGCAGTGAATGTTTCTTTCGCAAGCGAGTGCGAGTCTCTGGCTGCCGGCAAGACGTAGTGAAGGAAGGTTGCGGATCGTAAGCCGTTGATTATGAGTGGATAGGGAGGGTTTTGGTTCGTCTGCGGTGTGTCTGATTTTTACGGGGAAATATCGGATGCACGGGAGCTTGTGAAATTTTTCACAAAATCACCTTGCGTGACGATTCGCATGGTTTATGTCTTCGCCGGAGCCCGCCTTTGCACTGGCTTCTGAACCTGATCCTCACGCCGTTTCGGTCGCAGATGAACAGCCTTCTTTCCACAACACTTTTCGACTCTCTGTCCCCATTTCTTGGCGCCTCTCTTGGTGCGCCAGAGCTCCCTGGGCTCGGGTGGCTGACAAACTCAATCCTCATCGGAGCCGTTGTTTGCGTTGCTGTGATCGCTTTCACGACGATGGCAACACGTCGGATGAAGCTCATTCCTGACGGAAAGCAGAATTTTGTCGAGTTCGTCATCGAGTTTCTCTATGGTCAAGTCGAGGGTGTGGTCGGTAAACATGTTGCGCCCAAGGCATTCCCGCTGCTAGCAACTCTCTTCATTTATATTCTGGTGGCTAACTGGTTCGGTCTTGTTCCTGGAGTTGGAACGATTGGATGGGGGCCGGGTTCTAATCTGGTTCTTGAAAAAGTAGACGTCGAGCTGCTCCGCCCTGCCACGGCCGACTTAAACATGACCTTTGCTCTTGGCGTTGTTTTTATGGTCGTATGGGCATGGCTTTCGATCGCCGAGCTCGGTGTCTGGGGAACCATTAAGCACATTTTTGGGCCGAAGGGTGGCGTGAAAGGAGCTCTCGCTCTCATGCTGCTTCCGATTTTCATTTTCGTAGGAGTGATCGAGGTTGTTTCTATCATGTTCCGCCCTGGATCCCTCGCGCTCCGACTTTTCGGTAACATTTACGCTGGCGAAACGCTCCTTCTCACGATGGGGAGTCTCGGTGAGCAGCTTGGTTTTCCGAAGGTCCTCCAGCTCATTTCGACGGTCCTGCTCCCACTCCCTTTCTACTTTCTTGAGATTCTCGTTGGTGCTCTTCAAGCTACGGTGTTTTCCCTGCTCTGCGCGGTATACATCAAGCTGTCGACAACTCATGATGATCACTAAGACTGTTGTCTGCGGGACCATGTGTATAAAAATGTGGGCGTAGACGGAAACAACCAAACAAAATAGAAATATGACATCTCTACTCGAACTCTCCACTCTCGTTGCCGCTGAGGCTGGCGGTGCCTTCAACGGCGCTTTCGCTTTGGCGATCGCTGGTGGATCAGCTGCTATTGCTCTTGGCCTTATCGGTTCTGCTGCTGCTACGGCAGTGGGTCGTAACCCAAGTGCTTTCGGTAACATCCTGACAATTGCCATTATCGGCATGGCGCTCGCGGAGGCGATCGCGATTTACGCTCTGATTATTGCCCTTAAGGCTTAATTAAATAACCCCTGGCCGCTCGGCGGTCAGGGGTTATCCCTAACCCTTTCTTCACAAAAAAACACCTAACAAACCACCTGATGGAAGACATCCTGACAACTTTTGGATTCACCCCTGCAAAGTTTATTGCCCAGGTTCTTATCGTGTTGATCGTTTACGGCGTTTTGTC
>JAHDIL010000132.1 GCA_020630835.1 Verrucomicrobiota bacterium | reverse complement strand
CAGTCAAATGGCGGACGATGGAGCCAACGGCCATCGAGCTGTTTCTCTGCATCATTCAAGTAGCCCTCATAGTTTTCCATTCCCAACTCTTCTCCCAGAAAGATAAGCGGAATGCCACCAATCGTGAAGTTGATCCCATGAGCCAGGAGGAGGCGCTTGATACTCTTCTGCAGTTCCTCGGCGTCCTTTAATTTAATGGCTCGTGTGACTCCGGCTAGGGAGGCGCTGGTGCCGCAGACTCTGGCATCGCCGGAAACGGGGTCTTCCTGAAATAGGCTCCCCTCAGCAAAGGATGACTGATGGCTGCCCGTGTAGAAAGCATTGAGAAACTTTCGGTGGGTGGCAGGATCAAGGCCGACTTCTCTAGCGTCATCATTGTCGAAACCCCACCCTATATCATCGTGTGAGCGGAGAAAGTTCAACCAGCTGCAGTCGTCGCTTATCCCAAAGCGCTTTTGCATGGAGTGGTGAAGCAGGGTCGCGTCTCTCGTAGCGAGAGCTTCCCAGACGACGGACATGAGAAGCGGATTATAGGAAATTTGGCATTTTTTCGGCCCCATGTAGCGAACGATCTCCCCGGGAGCCACGATAGCCTCCGATTTGAAAACAACGCCGGGACAGACAATCTTCGTTACCGCGTTGAAAGCCTCAAGGAGACGGTGGGCGCCGGGTAGGTTTTCGCAGTTTGTTCTGCTTCCAAATAAAAGGAACGGCATCCATTCGGAGGACCTCTGTGCCGATGTTTGCGACGAAGAGTAGTTCTCGCACCATGGCGCAGAAGACTTCTGGATTCTGATAGTTGAGGTCGAACTGATAATTATGAAAAGTCGTCCAAACCCACTTCTTAATCTTGTTGAAGTAGGTAAAGCTACCATGCTTGTCGTCGGGAAAAATAGATCGCAATTGTTGCTCGTATTCATCTACTTGCGACTTTTCAGGGAACATAAAGTAGTAGTCCTGAAAGTCACGGTCACCGGCCATGGCTGCGGTTGCCCAAACGTGTTCGTCTGAGGTGTGGTTACAAACGAAATCGAGAACAAGGCTGATGCCGTGCCGGCGTAGTTCTGAGGCCAGTCGGCGCAGGTCATCGATGTTCCCGAGATCCGGATCGATCTCCCGATAGCTCGTGACCGCATAGCCGCCGTCGTCATCTCCATCTGGACTGCGATACACAGGCATCAGGTGCAGGTAGGTGATGCCTAGCTCCTTCAAGTAGGGTATCTTCGCTTCGAGACCTGCGAGATCCTCAGCGAATTCGTCAACATAGGCCATAGCGCCGATCAGGTGGCCTGAGCGATACCAAGTGGGATCGGATTCTCGTATCGCGTCTAATCCGCGAAGTTCGTCTGGGCGCTGAATCCAGCATTCGGCGAGCACATGCGCGAGGCTCTCTAAGTGGTAGTGCAAATCGAAGCGATCTCCGTAGAGATGGTATAGCGCCTCGAATAGATCGGAAAAATGTTGATTGAACCGAAAACAGAATGCTTCCCATTCAGGCTGTCCCTCGCGGTCTGTGAATGTTTTAGCTAAGGATGCTAACAGACGCTTTCGGGTGATGGTGCCCTTATCTGCGATCGACAAATCGTGCATAAAACCTTTTTGGATTTGGTCCTGTTATTCAATGACAGCTACGCGAGCATGGGTGTCAATAGCGACAACGGATTCCATAGAGGCATCCTGTTTTTCTCCAACGGCGGGTAGTCGTATTTCATCGAAAAAGCGATATTTACGGACGCCATCTAGCAAGCCGGCGTAGCCTGGGCGTTCAGAGACATACACCCTCGGCAGGAAGCGTGCTTGTTGTAGCTCGACTTTGTGGTCCTTGGGCAGGACCGCGAGCATCGTGCCGGATAGTGCTTCATAGTCACTCCCTCTTCTCGCAAGCATAAGAGTGTTCTCTGGACTGATGCCCCACTTCATGAGCACATTGCGAATGGCATTCCCTTTACCTGAACGGGGGGGGATGATATCGATAGAACTTTGGTCAGAAAGGACGACTTGAGCCTCAATACCCTCGCTACGAAGTAGCCGTTGAATTTTTTGCCGAGTCAGCGCGCAGTTACTATCCCAATCGTAAGAGATTTTAAATTGATGTTGATGCTCGTCCTCAGACTGTAGACTCAAGCCATTTTCCCCGTCGAGAAGCTTGAGTATTTTGTCGCGTTCCCAACGGTGATTGATATGTCTTTGCCACGCCGTATCGGGTTCAAGGCTTCGTCCGTAGTGGATTTCACCACCAAGGTGGGAGATGACTACGTCAGGATGAGGTAGGCATTGTTCTTGATAGAGTGATAGAGCCTGATTGAGGCTGCGACCGGTCGCGATGCCAAAGCCTACCGAGCGATCGCTGTCGAGCATAAGTTGTTTAAGGGTAACGACGGCTTCGGATTCTTCGAGGGAGGAAAATTTGTCCTGACCTGTGAAAACGAGGCGGTCTCGGAAAAGCAGCGATGATTTTTCCTCGGGGGCTATAGACAGAAAACTAGAGGACAGGCGGTTCACTAGAGGCTCTACCTCTTTTAGGTAGGTTTCCACGTGACTGCGCCATTGATAGTGTTGGCGGACACCCTGCAGTCCGCTGTCGCTAAGTCTCTTCCATGCAAACGGATCGGATAGTGTTTTGAGAATAGCCTTTCCGATGCCCTCTGGATCGAAGGCTGAAATAAGTTCGCCGTTTTCGCAGTTCGCTATAATATCTCTTGGGCCACCATCGTCAGTTGCTACGATAGGGAGTCCTGATGCTGCTGCCTCGATCAAGGTGAGCCCGAAAGGTTCAACAAAGGCTGGGTTGACGAAGACGCCTTTAGTTTTTGCGGCATAGCGGTAGAAGTGGGGTATCTCGTCGGGGGTGTGAAACTTCGGTATGGAGATAGATCCGTAAAGGTCATAGTCATCGATCTGCTTGAGTAGATCGGTCCAAACTCGGCGGGCGGCCGTAGTGAGATTCGTTAGTTTGTCACGATTCCCGGCGATGATGAGTAAGTTTGCCTTCTCGCGTAGCTCTGGACTCTCACCATAAGCTCTGACCAGAGAGGACAGGTTCTTTTTCTCATCGGCTCTAGCGATAGCCAAAATGGTTGGCAGACGTCTGTCTGCGTAGAAACGCTCAATACGCTCAATGACTTCGCCGCTGACCTCCGCTTCCGCAGGTGGCTTAAACCTGCTAAGGTCGACTCCGGGCGGGATCACCCTCATCTGGTCGGGCTGGTAGCAGGCATACTGAGCGTATTGTTCATCGCGTTCCTGGCGAGTGCTGGTGCAGATTAGTTGAGCAGAATCGAGAGCGTATTCTTCGGCCTCGATTCGTGCTGCAAGGTTATATTTCTTCTCCGCTCTTTCCGTCTCCATGCCCGATTCCAGCAGGCGTTCGAGTTTGCTTTTTCCTAGAGAGTGGGCTGTGAAAATGAAGGGGCGGCCTAGCAGTCGCGCAAGGCGGGCTCCTACATAGCCGGCATCAGCGTAGTGCGCATGAATGACATCAGGGATAGCTCCCTGATGTCGGAAAAATGCCAGGCAGCGGTCAGCAAAGACATCAAGATAGCGCCAGAGAGATTCCTTGCGAAAATAGCGACGAGGCCCTGCCTCTATGCGGAAGATATTGGCCTTTTCGCTAAGAACTTCATGCAGCTCTGCATAATCGGGGGAAACCTTGGGGTCGATGATGCGTCGTGTAAGTAGGTCGACTCGTTCGACATTGGGGTGTTCTCCCATGCATTTCGCGAGTTCCACAACGTATTTGCATTGTCCGCCAGTGTCAGAATCGCCACCTAATTCCAAATTTTCACCTCGGATTAGGCCGTGGATACTCAAATGCACGACGTATAGGCCGGAGCGGGCGGTTGCTAGAGGGGAGGAGTCGTCATCCATAGTTAAAGTCATTTGGTATCAGCTTTCACCACTAGTGGCCTACGCAGCTGTCCTGCCAGAAGTGTTGGAGTCCCTCTATGACACCTGATGCACAGGCTCCAGAGGCAGTATAGGTAGGTTGATCTTTGATCGCGAGCAGCAGATCTTCGTGTGCATTGGCGGGAACAATTCTTTGAACGCCAAGAAGATTAAACATGGCGGAGTCATTCCCGGAATCGCCCGCTACCACCACGTCGCTCACTGAGTAACCAAGAGATTCACACGCCCACTGCAAGGCTCCCCCTTTTCCGCCATTTGGAGGCAGGATGTCAAAGTCTTTGTTAGAAGAGTAGATGAGCTGATGAGGGAGGCTCTCTTTGCTCAGTTTTTGAGATAAATTCTCACGACTCTCCAACGCGGCGTCATGCCAGTAGAAGCTTATTTTAGCCTCGCTTTGGCAACGTGCTGGCTGGCGTTCGATATCAGGGCTCCAGTTGATAACAATGTCATCGATCCTACTTCTGTCCCATTGTGGCGGGATGAGGTGTGTTTGCCAGTCAGTCTCGTTGATCTTGTTAGAGTAAATAGTCGTGCCGACATCGCAGATTAGCAGGTTAGGGGACGGGAGAGCCGTGCTTCCAATGAGTTCCTTTACACTTTCGGCGCTGCGGCCGGTGTTGTAGATCAGGATTGTATTACCCAAGGAACCAGAAAGTTCCGCCCAACCAGCGGCGAAAATTTCAGCATCTGTTGCGGATTCGAAGATGGTTCCGTCAATATCAGTTGAAAGAATATTCATGGGAATGGAGGGAAAGTCCGGTGCTTATAGGCGCTAGGGACGCATTTTGTGTGCCGAAATTTCATACGAAGTAATGAAGCTGTTGGCGAGATGATCGATAAAATAGGCGTCCAATGTAAAACAAGGGAATCCATGTTAAGGATAAGTGATGCTGAGGTAAAGCTGAGTTTCCCTTAGCTTCTGCGCTGTTGCATGCTTTTCAATAGCTTCCCTGCTAGCAATAAAAATGAGGAGAGATCGCACGGATTGAGGAGAACTTCTTTCAAGCAATTCATACGCAACTGTGCTATGCTGGTTCTAATGAGATTTCCCCGTCTTCTCATATTTGCATCGGTTGGTGCGCTGTTGATGATTTTCATTTGTCCTCAGGTGGATGCGCAACTTCGGCGACCGGGTATCACAAAGATAAAGGAGAGTCCGAATAACCAGTCGAAGCTTTCAGAAGAGTCGGGAGCGGTTTATTTGGAAGCTTTGTCCTCCCAACCCTTCAACATTACTATTGATCAGGTGGCTCCTGCTTACCGAACTCTGAAAGGGCGCCATTGGCTGGGAAATGTTTTAGCGCCCCAGAATGGCGAGCTTGTTGCTATTGCGGAGCGTGCCTACCGGGTGAGAGCGCAGGCGGGGCAGGGCAAGATCTCTGGTTGGATCAGGAAGGACGCAGTAGGGGGATTGCCGCCGGGATTCGATGAGCAGGTTAAGGCTTACGTAGAGCGGCAGGAGAAGGTTAAGCAGTTGATCGATGAGGAGCGAGTCGCACTTGGGATGACCGCACAAGAAGTCTCGCAATCTCTCGGCCCGCCTGACAAGCGATCGAGCAAAATTACCGAGCAGGCACAGACGGAGATTCAGGAGTTTATCCATTATGAGCTGAGGTCTGAAACCGTTCTGGAGCGCAACATTCTAGGCCAGCTCGTTCCGATTTCTGTGCAGCGTGATGTGCCTGCAGGAAAGCTGTTACTTACCTTCACGGAAGGGGTATTGGTCGAGATCGAAGAGGAAGAGGGTATTGATCTGTCTCTCTGCTATTCCCCGCAGCCTTTGCCAAGGCCTGTGATTTTTTCAGGATTCGGAGGCATCTTGTGGCGCTGACCGAGAAAATCCGGCGCCTTTTTCGC
>JAHDIL010000131.1 GCA_020630835.1 Verrucomicrobiota bacterium | reverse complement strand
TGAGGGATGAAGAGGAGGAAGGTGCAAACCAGACTAGGCTTTGGGAGTATATGCAGCGCTTGCACGAAGGCACTACATCTCAGCTGCTTGGAATCGGGGCAAATCGAGCTCTCGTTTCCGATCTGTGGGAGGTTCCCTTGCACGTCACGTCTGGTGTTTCCGATGAGAGAGATCTTCTTGAGTGGCGACGGTATGATTTCAAACGCTTGGTCTCTCAGTTTCCGCTCCTTTCATCTGAGGAGCGTATGAGCCAGATGAGAGCGGCAATCGGGCACCCTGATTTTGGCGGTCTCATAAATGAAATTCCTCAATACCTAGCGAGCGCGGGATACCCGTATCTCGCTTCTCAAACGTTCCCGCTGGGCAGTGAAGATCCGTCACTTAGTTTATTTGAGTTGCAGGCATTTTTGTTAGCGTGTCGAGAAAGCTACAGGGCAGAGCACGCTTTATCAGTGCTTTATGATCTCGAAGATGGTAGGCGTGCCCTACCGCCAGAAGTTACACAGGAGTTTATCGCCGAGCAGATAGCGGAGTTTTTATCTTTGGCTGATAGAGAGGAAGAGCTCCTTGCGCGCATCCGGCCGGCCGACGCCTCTGGGGCGACCACGTTTGACCCATTTTTAGAATATGGTTTCGACCATATGAGGGAACATGCTACGGCTGCCGCATATTCTAATTTTGTGGATGAAAAAGAGGCGAAAGGCTTGCTCAGACCTGAGCAGCAGCTGCTCGGAGCGAAGTTCTTCTTTACGCAGGGTGAGTATTCGTCGGCATTCAAATTGGCTCAGCAAGTCGTTGAATCTCCACTCACAGAATCAAGCCCTCTCCAGGAAGCGCTGTTACTTCAGGTGGGTCTGCATGAAGCAGGGTTTCAGCATGAGGACCTGGTGCCTTTGCGAGAGATTGTGCGCAGATCGATCGGGCGTTTTAGTGGGGATGCGTCGGTGCGACTAATCGATCTCCTTATTCAGATGGAGGAGACGGCTCTAGCGCATAACCTTATGCAGTATCAGCTGCGCATAGCGCGGCGTGCTGAGCAGCGTATCGCCATCTGTGAGCAGATGCTTCACCTGCGCATGCATCAGGGAGCATCATGGTTGGAAGTCGAGGACCTATGGCGTGTTTGGTTTCGTGCAATGGAGGAAACCAATTTCCCTATTTATGAGCGCCGTTTCGAGATACAAGAGTTACGAAAGAGACTTAGTGCTGCAGAGCCAGTTGATCGAAAGCAACTTGCGGAACTGCCAATGGCGAGTTCGTCTAGCCGCTTGCTCAGAGACATCATAATTCATCAGGAGGGCAAGGTCGAGATGGAGGTTGTTTTTGCGCAATACCCAGAGTTGCAAGGTAATATAGCCGCGTTGAGAGCCCTCGCTTTTATCCCGGCGGGGGGCGCTGAAGCCGTTCGGAGCTGGCTCAGGGATGGGCGCATCAGTGGAGCTAGTTTGTTGTCGGAGGACCGTCTATCCGTTGTCCGCTTTTTTTCTCAGGTCGGAGCCCATGCCGAAGCGGCGGAAGCGATTGCATCTGCCTTGGCTCAGAGTGAGGCGCGCGATGTTTTCTCGCAATCGAGTGGGCAAGCCAGAAAAGAGCGAGAGCGGTGGTATCGCCTCTGTGATCGACTCAGTGTTGAAGCTGACCCCATCTTTGCATCGCGCGTTTACCATGAGATTCTCAACCGTGTGCACGTAACCTCTTGGGAACATGGGCCCTTCTTGCGCTCCGCCACACAACATTTCATCCGGGTGAAGCAGTTGAGAGCTGCTAGCGATGTAATTAACCAGGCCTGGCAAAGGGACAGCGGATATCCGCGTCGGCGCCCAGCTCGCGGAGGCACAGGGTGAGCTCGAGGAACTTTCGACATTTGCTGCGGGGTTCGAGCTTCATGCGGGCCAGCGGGAGGAAATCGCGCGTTGGCAGAAGCAGCTTGCTGAGAGTCGCCGGCTCGGCCATACTTGGTGAGATTGACGCTTGTTCTTTCGTTAATGGCTATTTTTCACCTACTTCCTTTGCGTTGCTTTGCCCTGACTCTTGTTGTTCTGGGACTCTGCCAGTGCAAGACGACTCGTGAAGTTAAGAATACTCGGACTAGCTTCGGCTTTGACCAGAATGTCTGGGGAGGGCAAGGAGGAGGTAATGATTCATCAGAAATACGCTCCAAGTTCGCGGAAAAAGGTTATACGATAGGCGAGGATGGCACTATCCAGGCAGATCGGCCGAATCTCTTTCAAGGAGACAAGGCTGCGGGGGTGAGTCAGGTGTTTCGCACGAAGAACGCTCGTATGAAGCAAGCGAAAGCGGGGACTAAAGATTTTCGGTTGCCAGAGTATTTAAATCGTCAGCAATATGCGGGTGTTTCCCAGAGCGATTATGGAGGTCAGAGTGCTCGGGAGAATCGGGCGAAAAAGAGTCGATTTGCGCAACGCTTATTCGGAACCGAGTCGCGCGGGAGCCAAGGCCTCGAGCAGTTTGGCACTGCTTCACAAACCGCATCTAGTCAGCAGCGTTTCGTTACAAAATCGGATCGAGCAGGAACCGCCGCGCGGAATAATTCCACGCTCGCCACCGGAACGCAGCAAGTTATGGGTTACCAAGACAATGCAGGCCTGAGCGTTGATGATGTGAAGAAATTGCTCAGCCCGGGTGTCTATGGCAGAGCGAAAAAGCTGTAATTGGCTATGTCGTCTCTCCCAGGTGCTCTTGAGAGCTACTTAGCGAAACGTCAGTGGGCGGACCGTTTCGAACCATGGGTGGCAGAGCTGGGAGTGAAGATCGCTCGCGCTAAACAGGTGTATCAAGTGCGTGCTGAATGGATTGCCGAGGGTGAGATCGAGATTAGGGCTCTTGTTTCTGACGGTAAGGGGGAGCAGGCCAAAACCCACGAAACGGAGATTGTTATCTGGCCTGATGGTGGCGGTTATGTGGTAGAAGGTAGTTGCACTTGCTCGCAGGGATCAGATTGTTCACATCAGGCAGCCATATTGGAATTTCTTACACGCGCCCTAAAGCATCCCGCTCGCTGGCAGCGTATGTTTGGAGAAGTGCTTCTTGACGAGAAAAGCCACGAAGAGATCGCGCAAAAAACAATTTCAGAGGAGCCGCCCGATGGTGAGGAGGAAAAAGTAGGGGATTTTGATACAGGTGGGACAGCACCTGGCGTCTCACGATGGGCATGTATCAAGCTGCGGCGGCGTAAAGATAGTGATCCACCATCGTATCCGGATCACTATGGGCATGTGTTTTTGAGAGCGGAAGATGGGCAGGGATTTACAGAACTTAACTTTTCAAATAGGCATGCGAGCCAGCCGAAACTCGTGCGAGAGTTGGACGTCCTAGGTTTAGTCCCTCTTGAGTTGCCGGACGGTTCTCCACCGAGTGGCAGCAAGTGGGCGCCAGACCGAAAAGAGTGGCCGCTACCTCTAGTTTATTGGCAACGTTTCGTGCAGGAGGCTCTCCCAAAGCTAGAGCAGAAAGGCGTCGTAGTAGATGTTCCTCCTTTTCCTGAGATTACGCCACTCATCTTCCAGACGGATGGATGGAAAGCAGAAATCGTCGAAGAAGGCAAGGGGTGGTTTTACCTATCAGCCGGATTCGAGATCAATGGCGAACCCTTTGATCTACAGCCTATCCTTGCCAGTCTAGTGACGAATCGCTTTCTAGAGATGACCGAAGGAAAGCCTGATGAAAGCACCTTTATGGTCGTTCTGCCAGATTCTCGATGCCTAGTTGTTCCGGTGGGACGTTTTCGGCATTTGATGAGAACGCTGGAGGAGGTGATGTCGTTTTCGTTTAGTGACTCTAAGACTAACATTGACCCTCTTATGAAGATGGGCGATCTCGAGGCGGCCGAGTTTTTAGCGCAAGCAGAAAAAGGTCTTATGGATGTGGTGTCGGACTCGCCGCGGCTACTTGACCTTCATCGGAGAATAAGCGACTTCAAAAACATCGATCCCGTGCCACCCCCACCCAGCTTAGAGGCCGAGCTTCGCCCCTACCAGCTCGACGGATACCAGTGGATGCAGTTTCTCGTCGAGTATGGACTCAATGGCATTCTTGCTGATGACATGGGACTCGGGAAAACTCTGCAATCTCTCGCTCACATCCTAGCAGAAGTTGAAAGTGAGCGGAATGATGGATTGCCTAGTCTCGTGCTAGCCCCGACTAGTGTGGCGATGAACTGGCAGCGCGAGGCAGCCAAGTTCGCGCCTAGCCTGCGCGTTCTTGTGCTCCAGGGTGCGCATCGTTCATCCATGCTTCACCGCATTGCTGAGAGCGATCTCGTGATCACCTCCTATGCTCTCATGAACCGCGATGCTCAGTGGTATGCTGACCGGCGCTTTCATCTGCTTATCCTAGACGAAGCACAATACATCAAAAACCATGCCTCCCAGATCGCTGGGAATGTCGCCGCCCTGCAGGCGAATCATCGGGTTTGCCTGTCCGGCACCCCGGTTGAGAATCATCTCGGGGAGCTGTGGAGCCTCATGAATTTCCTCATGCCTGGCTTTCTTGGATCTCGCGATACTTTTCGAGCCTTCTACCAACTACCCATCGAGAAAGGCGATCAGAAGGAACGTCGGGAAGCGCTATCACGTAAGCTGGCTCCCCTGATTCTTCGACGCACTAAGAATGATGTTGCCAAGGAACTGCCGCCGAAAAATGAGATCGTTCATCTCATCGACATGCACTCCGAGCAGAAGGATCTCTACGAGACCGTGCGCGCCACCATGGACAAGCAGGTGCGCGCCGCCCTCGAGGCGCAAGGGCAGGAATCGAAGATTGTGTTTCTGGAGGCCTTGCTCAAGCTGCGCATGATCTGTGGTCATCCGCGCCTGCTGAAAGAACAGGGCAAAGCAGACGTCGAGTCTGCCAAGTTCGATTTTTTCTGCGAGCTTATTGAAACCCTCGGGAGGGAGGGGCATCGCACCCTTGTCTTCTCTCAGTTCACCTCCATGCTTTCGGTGCTAGAGGATCATCTTATTACTCAGAAGATTCCCTATCTCATCCTCACGGGAGCGACTAAAGATCGGCAGGAGTTAGTCGAGCGCTTTCAGGGTGGTGAGGGGCAGGTGTTCCTCATCTCGCTGAAGGCCGGCGGCACTGGGTTGACCCTGACAGGCGCTGATACAGTCATTCACTACGACCCCTGGTGGAACCCAGCCGCCGAAAACCAGGCGACCGATCGTGCTTATCGCATCGGTCAGGATAAGCCGGTCTTCGTGCATAAGTTGATCTGCCAGAATACTGTGGAGGAGCGCATCCACCAGATGCAGGAGAGCAAAGATGAGCTGGCAGAAGGGCTTTTGTCTAGGGCCAGCACGTCAATTGACCTGACGCCCGAGGCGATGCATAGTTTGCTCTCGGGGGCGGGGGAGTAGGACTCGCCAAAGATGAGTAAGTGATAGTATCTAATTGATACCCATGTCCTCCTGTCGACCGTGGGTAGTCCTGAAAAACTAAAAAGGGCTTGCTCTATATGGTTGGATCCAGAGTCCGGGATCCTTTTGAGTCGAGCGCTCTACGGCCTCTTAGGAATCTCTACTTTACCAGCTTTCCAAGCCCCGTAGGTAGGCGCGACCCAATCCTTAGGCAACCTCATCTGTGGACGCACAAGTGTCGCCTCTGGAGGAATGTTCGTATCAGCGTCTGTCTTCAAGGCAAGGTCATCTGGCAGGTGCTTGATCTTGATCTCTTTAAACTGGACGGTCATGGAGTCACCCACGTGCACCTGCATCCCTAATACGCCCTCGAGGTCTCGGCCTTCG
>JAHDIL010000130.1 GCA_020630835.1 Verrucomicrobiota bacterium | reverse complement strand
GCGGGCCGTTTCAGCCGAGCCAAGCATCTTGATACCGAAGATAAAGAGCACGGAGGCTGCGATGTAGGCGATGTCCGTAAAGAAGTTCATAGGTCGAAAAAGAAAAGGGGTTTGATAGGAAGATCAGCGATCCTTTTTGCGAAACATTCCGAGCATGCGATCTGTGACAAGGTATCCGCCGACGACATTGACGGTGGCGAGAATGAGCGCCGCCAGTCCTAGCCATTTACCTAGAGAGGAATCCATAGTGCCTGCCGCTGCGAGGGCGCCGACCATAGTGATCCCTGAGATAGCGTTAGACCCAGACATGAGTGGCGTGTGTAGTTGAGAGGGCACTTTCTGGATGAGTTCGAATCCTAGGAAAGCTGCCATGACAAAGACAAATAAGAGAAGGGTGAGTTCCATAGAAAAAGGGATATTAGTTAGAATTTGAAAAGCGCTCGTGAACGATGGATCCATCGTGCGTCAGGGTGCAGCCTTTGAGGATTTCGTCGTCGAGAGAAATTGGGAAAGCTTTCGAATCAGCATCCCAGAAGTGGTCGATCATGTTTGCAAAGTTTGCCGACAGAACTTGTGTGGCGTGGGTAGCGACGCGACCCTCGAAGTTTTCTAGGCCGACGAGAAGGACGCCGTTATCTGTTGTAATCTCGTCTCCGGAGACCACGCCCTCAACATTGCCGCCAGTCTCGGCAGCGAGGTCGACGATGACGGAGCCACGCTTCATCTGATCGACGACGTCTTTCTTAATTAGGACTGGGGGTTTGCGCCCAAAAACCTTTGCAGTGGTGATTACAATATCACTCTGGGCGCAGACTTTAGCCTGGGCTTCCTGTTGTAATTTTAGTTGTTCTTCTGTCAGCTCGCGTGCATACCCTTGGTCAGTGCCAGCGGTGTCTCCACCGAGGTCGATACGGAGAGCTTTTGCGCCGAGAGACTCTGCTTGTTCCAATGCTTCTGGTCGCACATCAAAGGCGGTAACGCGCGCTCCCAAACGCTTAGCAGTGGCTATGGCCTGAAGTCCAGCTACGCCCACCCCGAGCACAAAGACCTTGCTCGGTGATATGGTCCCAGCTGGCGTCATCATCATGGGAAAAATCTGCTGGCTTCGCTCCGCAGCGGTGATCACTCCTACGTAGCCAGCCAGGTTGGCTTGTGAGCTGATCGCATCCATCTTCTGAGCGAGGGTGGTGCGCGGAATCATTTCCAGGCTGATTGCTGTCACTCCCTGCTCGGCGAATTTTTCTAAGAGATCGGCATTGGCGAAAGGGTCGAGAAAACTAATGTGGATCGAACCTGGCTTCAGCTGTGCTACCTCAGAACTCGTTGGCTTGTCCACGCGTATGACGATGTCGGCTTCTTTTGAAGAGGCTGCAGCGTTATCTGAAATGGAGGCTCCGGCTTCTTCAAAGCTTTTGTCGGTATGTTGACTGGCGATGCCAATCCCTGATTCAACAATCACATTGATACCGAGTGCTACGAGTTTTTTGACGCTGGATGGATCGACAGGGGCACGAGTTTCGAGGGCCGAACTCGGTTTGAGAGCGAGAAGTTGCATGATCGCTTAGGGTAAAAGTGAAACGTGGCTGCTCAGGAGTTCGGGGGAGACTTCGTTGCAGCTTCTCAATATGTCCGAAAGTGGTGAGTTGCCTATGTCAAATTCATGCTAATGTGTGTTCAAATTGCGCAAGAACGTTTACCTTTTCGCAAGAGCCGTATGTGATTTCGCTGGCGCAACTGAGGTCGCGGTTTGCGGGAAAGGTGGCTACCTACCCTAACATGACACGATCAATGATCTTGTTGATCTGTTCGGTAGTTAGCCCGCCTAGATCTTCTAACTCATCAAAGGAATGGAAGGGGCGGTGACCGATGAGCATTTCGACATCATAGGGTTCGATGCCAGGAAGGCTCAGCAGTTCCTCCTCTGTGGCGTTGTTGATATCGATGATAGGACCGCTGGGCTGGCAGGGTTCTTCGTCACCGTCTGAGTCGCTTGGCTCGTCCCTATTGCCGTCGAGTGTTTCATCAGAAGGAAGATCACTGGTGGGGGTCTCATTGTAAAAATGATCGCGCTCCATGCCTGAGCTGTGGTCATTTTCGTGATGTTCACTTTCCTCATCGAACAGGTGAGCATGCTCTCGCTCGTATTGGGCGATTTGTTCTTGGTGCAGTTCTTCTTTTTCCTCCTCAGTCAACTCATCAGCAGGTTTCAGGTAGAGTTGCTCCAAGCGGCGTTGTTTTTTCTCCTCCTCGGTCAAGTTCGCCTTTTCTCGCCTTTTTTCGATGACGGTGGCGATGATGATACAGACTTCATAAAGGAAGATCATGGGTCCCCCTAGCATGGAGAGGGTTATCAGGTCAGGCGGGGTGAGAATAGCCGCTGCGACAAGGATGACTATCCAAGCGTAGGTCCTTGTCGCCCGCATGACTCGGGCGGTGAGGAGTTCCAGCTTGGTCAGAATGGTTACGACTACTGGTAACTGAAAGCTGATGCCAAAGACGAGAACAAGCCGGGTGATAAAGTTGATGTATTCACCGATCTGGTAAACGCCGGTCGCTCCTTTCGACTTCAGCATGACAATCTTATCCCGCCCTTCATCGTAGCGGAAGACGTGACCGGAGCTCACCGGCGTGGCGAGCAGGCTCATCATATACTCGCGGACGGCGACCTTGGTTTGGCCATCGAGCGCTGAGTTGGCGGTTTCTTCGGAAGAGGTGCCCTTGCTCCCCTCCTCGATTGGCAGGATCTCCTGTCCATCCAGCCCGAGCAGGGTCAGTCGCTTGAGGTCTTTCTCTAGCGCCTCTTCGGCCGGATTCATGCTAGAAATGAGGCCATTCTCGAATTTATAGAAGAACTGTAGAGCAATGGGCGCGGCGAAGTAAAACGCGAAAGACACCCCGATAAGGAAGAGAAAGAACCCTACAACAACGCCGGGAATGACCGTTTTTTTCTCCATCTGCCGCATACCTGGCAAGATGAACTCAAAGAGAAAATACACGCTAAAGGGAAAGGAGACGATTACCGCAGCGAAGAATGATACTTTCAGCATCAGGATGATGATTTCCTGCGGCTTGAGCGTGATGAAATCAGTCCGCTCATAAAGGCTGACCCCGTCTGCGACATCGATCATTTTGGCCGGCTGCAGCAGGAGTTCAAAGATCTGCTGGTGGAAGGCGAAGGCGCAGCCGGTCGTAACAGCGAGGACAGCCCCTACCTTAAATAAAGTGACTCGCAAGTCCTCGAGATGATCGAGGAATGGCTTTTCATAGGCGTCAAAACCGTCGTCGGCTCCGGGACGCTGGCTGGAGCGGCGAGCTTGAAAGAGTTTTTCGAAGGCGAGTTTTAGCATGGTTGGAGGAGTCGGTAGTCGCCGCTTAAGCAGGCAGTCCCAACGATGCCAAGGGTTATGATGCGCGCAAGTCGCAGATTTCTGGTGGAGTAAAGGCTATGCCAGCATGGCCGCGCTGCTCAAGGCGAGCAGGGTCCTCGCATGCTCGACCTCCATCCGCCAGTGGCGAAGCTTTTGTCCAGAAAGTTTCACACGCTTGGCAGCCGCTTCCTCCAGCTCTCGAAATTCTTCCGCTAGATGCCTGGAGACATCCTTTAGGCGCTGATAGGCATCTTGGTGTTTCGGGCATGAGTCCTGATACTCTTGAGCCGTGTTGAGATGTTGTTCGGTTTCTTTTCGGAGCTGTCGCACTTCCGCCATGATGATTTTTTCCTCCGAAACACGCTTAAGGTTACTGACGAGGCCCAGCTTTTCGAGTGACCAGATTGTCCATTTTGTTGGGTCCCACTGCCACGGTTTTACCCCGTTGCGATAGTCGTGCTGAAAGGAGTGGTGGTAGTTATGATAGCCTTCGCCGAAGGTGAAGATGGCCATGATACCGCTGTCCCGAGCGCTGCTCTGTTTGTCATACGGACGTCTCCCAATCATATGGCAGAGAGAATTGATGCAGAATGTTGAGTGTTGGACGGCGACAAGCCGAGCCAAGCCACCGAAGAGAAACCCTCCAAGCAAACCGATGGATCCATGAAAGGCGAATCCGATCAGAGCAGGCAGCGCCAGCCCTACAAGCATGGCGATGGTGCGGTGATGGCGATGTTGCCACATGACGAGGGGGTCTTTTCTAAGGTCAGCCACATTGTTTAGCTGTCGGGGGTAAAGTTTGAAGAAGATCCAACCCATATGTGCCCAGAAGAATCCCTTGGATATGCTATAGGGGTCTTCCTCATCGTGATCTGTGTGCTTATGGTGATCTCGATGGTCAGAGGCCCAGTCTAGGGCCGAATCCTCGAAGGCGGCAGCGCCAAAGAGCAGAGTGAAAAAACGAACGGGTTTGCTCGCTTGAAAGGAGCGATGGGCGAAGAGCCGATGGTAGCCAAGCGTTATGCTCATTCCTGTGAGGATAAAGAACCCAAGGAAGAGGGCTAGGTAGGTCCATTGAAACTCGGCGAAAACAAGAAAGAGGGGCACGCCGATTAGAGTTCCAAAAAAGGTCGCGATGAGAAATATGCTCGAGAGCCAGTTCACCTGCTGAAACGGGAAAGTTTTCATGAGAGGGAGATAGGGGCTTTGCTGTCAGAGGGTGGGTATTTTTAGGGAACGGAAAGATTCGGTCCTGCACACTCCCTCAAACGATGGACAACGAATGCCCACACTCTTTACGCAAGGAAATGCAAAACAGCGAGAAGTTTCTCTCTCATACAAGCTCTAGGAGTGTTTTTTCTAGAAAAGGGAAATTCACCGATACTTTTTGGTTGTTTTCCCACCAATCGGTGCCAATCTTCCCGCCCCCGCCAATTTAGGTGGGGTCAGCCACAGCAGCCCTTCGCTGTTACGGCATCGGCTCGATAGCTCAGTTGGTAGAGCAGAGGACTGAAAATCCTTGTGTCCCCAGTTCAAATCTGGGTCGAGCCACCTCTCTTCTTATTCGTGAGAGAGCCCATGACTTCTCGCCGAATACGGTTAAAAAACTCAGTCCCTAAACTTTGGTGGAGACCCAACGTTTGGCGGAGACTGCTCCGGCGGCTGAGAAAAATAGAGGGGCTGGGATTCGAACCCTGTTTCCGCCCCTTATAGAATAGGGGTTTAAGGTGGGTGAATCCCGAAACATACCGACAACATACGCCTGTCCGTATGCGCTGAAAAGGAAATAGAGGGAATTGGATGGAATTGGATTCATTCGGAGGTAAACTCTGCGATGCGACTTCCGCTTCCACCGGTCATTCAGCCGACCAACGAGATGCTCACCCTGATCGCCTCCATCGACGAGTTCAAGGGCGAATGGCGAGCCTTGGGCGATCTCGGGCCGGAGACGCTCAACTCCCTGCGACGGATCGCCACGATCGAGAGTGCCGGATCCTCAACCCGGATCGAGGGCGCCCGACTCAGCGACAGCGAGGTAGAGCAACTCATCGGCAGTCTGGGCAAGGAATCCTTCCAGTCGCGGGACGAGCAGGAGGTCGCCGGATACGCCTACGTGATGGAGGCCGTCCAGGCCCATTGGGAGGAACTCCGCCTGTCCGAAGGCATTCTCCTTCAACTACATCGGGATCTCCTGCGCTACAGTGAGAAGGACGAGCGCCATCGCGGAGCGTGGAAGACCCAGGACAATCACGTGGCCGCCTTCGATGCCGATGGCAAGGAAATCGGAATTGTCTTCGAGACAGCGTCTCCCTTCGAGACACCTTCGCTGATGGGGCAATTGCTGGGCTGGTGCGCCAAGGAAGAAGAGGATCTGGTTCTTCTGAAACATTTACAATTAGAAAAATGTCAGGAAC
>JAHDIL010000129.1 GCA_020630835.1 Verrucomicrobiota bacterium | reverse complement strand
GGCAGAACTGTTTGCGGATGCCTCGCAGACCCAAAACTCGACAGCTATTTGTTTTGATCATCAGGGGCGGCTCTTCGTCGCAGAGACCCACCGCTGGCGAGCTGGGGTTCAGGACATCAGGAGGGAGCCGCAGGTTCTGCTCAAGGATATCGCTACCAAGACGAATGAAGATCGGCTAGCCTACATCAAAGCAGATACGGCGACCCGCCCAGTCTCGTTTTATCAAGAATTTGAAGACCGTATCGTTGTTATTGAGGACAAAAACCAAGATGGACGTGCTGATTCCACAGCGGTTTGGGCTGACGGGTTTGACGATATTTTGGACGGACCTGGCATCGGAGTGGTAGCTGATGCGGCGGGCTCGGTTTACTACACCAATATCCCACACCTCTGGAAACTTTCTGACGAGAACGGAGACGGGAAGGCCGATAAAAGAGAGTCATTGCAAGACGGTTTCGGAGTCCGCATGAGTTACTCGGGCCATGATATGCATGGCGTAGTAGTCGGTCCTGATGGGCGCCTCTATTGGTCGATCGGTGATCGAGGATCGAATTTCGTCACGAAAGAGGGGAGGGAAGTGAAGCGCTCTTATGAGGGCTCGGTTTTTCGATCGGAGATGGATGGTTCTGAGGTCGTCGAAATCTATCGTGGACTGCGTAATCCCCAGGAGCTGGCCTTCGACAAATATGGAAACCTCTTCACTTGCGACAATGACGCCGATGCCTGGGATACTGCTCGCCTGGTATACATCATTGAGGGGGGCGAAAGTGGTTGGCACTTTGGCCACCAGGCGCTGATGAATTTTCGACGGAAGCTTAATCTTCGCACGCCTCTCTACCAGCATCCCGGGCAGAGCGAATTTCCTATGGTCCCATGGATCACCGAGGGACTGTGGGATCTCGATTCGGCGGATCGCCCCCGGTTCGCCTTACCCCCGATTGCTCATGTGAGTTGGGGACCTAGTGGGATGGTCTACAATTACGGAGATACCGCGCTTCCAGATCGGTATAAGGATCACTTCTGGGTTTGTAACTTCGGCGGAGCAAAGAGTGATTTGGAAGCATTCAGCGTTTCAAATTCAGGCGCGGGCTTTGCCTTAGATAAACACGAGAAATTTATGGAAGGCACGGGGAATACGGACGTCGAGTTCGGCCCCGATGGGAAACTATATCTGAGCTGCTTTAACAATAATGGGTGGTATAAGCAGGATCTGGGTAATGTCTATACGCTGTTTAACGAGGAGCTAGCAGAGAGTGATCGCATCAAACGGACTCAAGAGCTGTTGACCACGGATTTTCGCCCCAAGAAAGGCGATGAATTGCTCGGCTTGTTAGCGCACAATGATATGCGGGTTCGCCTGCGCGCTCAGTTTGCTTTGGCGGAGGATGGGGAAGCAACAACGCTCCTTGCTGCGACGGCTGCGGCAAATCCGCAAATGCAGCGCATCCATGGGATCTGGGGGCTTGGACAGCTCATTCGCAAAGACAACGCTCTCGTGGACAAGGTTTTCCCCCTTCTTTCTGATGCCGATTCCGAAGTCCGCGCCCAAGTCGTTCGTGTGCTTGGGGAGGTGCGCTCTGAAAGTGTTGGAGAGGCGCTTACAGAGCTATTGGACGACGAGTCACCGCGCGTGGTTTCGTTGGCAGCCATTGCGGTGGGTAAAGCTCGTTATCAACCCGCGTTCGACCTCCTGGTGGAGGGCTTGCGGGACAATGCAGATCAAGATGCCTTCTTACGCCACGCCTACGTGCACGGTCTGTTCCTACTTAATGATCCTCAGAAGTTATTTAAACTGACGAAAGATGAGAGCGCTAGCGTCCGGTTGGGCGCCTTGCTAGTTGCTCGTAAATGGGAAGACTCGCGGCTTCATTATTTTCTGAAAGATGAGGATCAGCGCATCCGCTGGGCGGCTGTGCGTGCGATCTCTGATCTCAATGTCGAGGAAGCGATCCCTGCGCTAGCGAGCTATTTGGCAGTTGCTCAGGAGGAAGCTGCGTCGTCTGAGCTTGATCACTTCGGGTGGATCATCCATCACAGACTTATCGGGGCGAACTTCCGTGATGGGAGTGAGGAGAGTGCCCACCGCCTGCTGCGGTATGCCGCCGATGGAAGTGTTCCAGAACTGCTTCGTGTTCAAGCTCTAGCGGCTCTGCAGGAATGGAATGATCCCACGCCAGTGGATCCGACAAATGGCCAGTATCGGCCGATTGATTTGGCAAAGCGCGGGTCGATCGATACGGTGCTGCAGCAAGGCATTTTGGCGGTTCTTGCTGCCAGCTCTGGAGAAGGCTTGGGGAAAGCTCTTGAACTAGCCCTTTCATCGGGCACGGAGTTGCCTTTAGAAACGCTGCAGAATTTGGCAAAACAGCAGGATGCCCCGGAAGCGGCCCGAGCAGTGGCGATTAAGGGACTGAGTGAGCGATTTGGAGGTCCGTTTTTGAGCAGTGTTGATGCGCTCCTAGAAGAAAAGTCTGAGCTCGTTCGCTCGGCGGCGGTGCAGGGGCTACTCCAAACTGATCCCGAGCGTGGGGTGGATGAAGTGCTCAGCCTGATGAAGTCAGATCAGGCTCAACCTCGTAAGGATGGCTATAGGCTAGCTAGAGGGGTAGATCACCCTAAGCTGGCTGCGTTGATTCTGGAAAGAATGAAGAGTATCAAAGCCGAGCAAAAACCGGCGGTGCTAGAGCTTATCCAGGCAGCCAAAGCCTCAACGAATGACGCGGTCGGTGCCGAAGTCAGTGCCTACGAAGCTATGATGGCGGACACAACGAAGCCAGTCTTGGAGCGCTATGCCTTCGCCTTAGCAGGTGGCGATGTGGCGGAAGGTAAAAAAGTTTTTCTGACTCATGCTGCCGGCCAATGCGCGAAATGCCATCGCATTCAGGGGGAAGGTGGAGTAGCGGGTCCTGATTTGAGCGCCATCGGTCGTAAAAATAAAGCGCCTTATATATTGGAGTCGATTATTGATCCCAGTGCTGTTGTGGTGGCAGGTTATGGCATGACGATGGTCACTAAGACTGATGGTTCGACTGTTGGGGGAGCTTTCTTGCGCAATGACGGCGATGGAGCTGTCGTCCTCAGGCAGCCGGATCCGTCAGAAGCCGGCGCATTCAATGATGTGGTCATTCCTCAAAGCGAGATTGCTTCGAAACAGCCTCCTATATCCGCGATGCCGCCTATGGGATATGTTCTATCCCATGATGAGCTTCGCGACCTTACTGCCTACTTGGTCTCGCTTGACGGTAGGCGCCAACGGTAGTGTTATTCGCCGATCGCTTTTGTATGGCTGACTTGAAAATTCGTAGATATGCCATAGCTTTCTCGAGTGATGGACGTGATTTTATCAACTTGCTGCCGCTTTCGCCTCTCAAAGGTCCTTTTTCTAGTTCTTGCACTAATTTCCTTTGAGGGAGATAAGCTTGCCTTGGCTCAGGGAGAAGAGGGCATCAGCTCAGGTATCGTTGAAACGCCTTCCGAGCCGGACTCTGATGCAGCAGCCGCCGCGACTGATGGGAAGACCTTGAAGTCGAAGTTAGTGAGGATTCCTTTTATTAAAATGAAAAAGACGGAGGCTGAAGAGCTCCCTGCAGAGGAGAATGCTGAGCCAGCGCAGCAGGCTGAAAGGCAGTCAGCACCTCTCGCAAACGCCGCCGCCGGCACGGTGGAAAAACCGGTCAAGAAAGCAGCGCAAACGGCCAGGTCGGTGACGAGCGAGGTGAAGAAAGAAGCTGCTGAAGCGGTTTCGACGGATGTAGCGGCTGTGGAGGATTCTGGAGCTGCCTCGGCGGTAGACTCTGTGGAGAAAAATACTCGTAAGCCCGGGATTTTTAACCTTTTTCGCAAAAATAAAGAGACAGCAGCCGATGTGGAGGCGGATAGCCAATTGAGCACTGCCGTTGCGAATGATGCATCCGCTTCTGGCGGCGAGATTGCCTCCGCGGCTTCCTCAGCCATTCCGACCGACGGTAGCACTGTGATTGTTCCGCCGAGTTCGCAGTTGGCTGCCCAAGAACAGAAACGTAAGTGGTCCGGCTTTCGTTTCGGCAAGAAGGAGAGTGAGGAGGAATTCCCGGTGGCCCTTGAAGATGCTTACGTCGATCCTGCCGACTTGCAACTATCAGGTGATGGGGTCGAAGTGATCTACGAGGACGGGAGATTTGTTAGCCCTAGGAAGATGCCAGTGGTGCAAAACGATGCTGCCGAGGCGAATTCGAGGCCGCGCGAGAAGCCTGTGATGATCAATGGCGTGAAAACCTATAAATCTTGGGGCGACATCAACGCCCGACGCCCCTCCGTTTCGGAGCGCTTGCTGAGACGCCGTTAGTCATCAGCTTGAGCGGTGTCCTGTTTGATTGAGAGCTTTAATCGAGAGCTCTTGCCATTGTAACTGGCTTTATGCTTAGGATGCAGGCTAGCCTTTCGCGCAATCGTTTTCAGCGTTTAGCCGTCTGGCTGATCTTATTGGTTCTCGGCCTGCGAGTTGCCTATGCTTTTTTCTTTGCTGAAAATTTAGTGGGGGATGAGGCCTACTATTGGCACTGGGGACAATCGCCAGCTCTCGGTTACTTCTCGAAACCGCCATTCATAGCTTGGCTCTATGCTCTGGTGGATCTGTTGGCTCCGTCCAGTGTTACGGCAATTCGGGTGACCTCTGCCTTGATAGGAGCGGGGAGCCTTTGTTTTCTTTACTTCTTAACCCAAGATCTGTTCGACGCGCGCACTGGGTGGTATGCGACAGTGATTGCGGTCAGTGCGCCGGCGATTACGCTTTTGTCATTCGTTCTTACCATTGATGCTCCTCTGGTTCTTTTCTGGTCGGCCGCGTTGTTTTTCACTTGGCGGATTACTCAGAGAGTTTCGGGAACGATTAACTGGTTAGGGTTGTTTCTAGTCCTAGCCCTAGGACACCTAACCAAGCAGATGATGCTAGTTTTTCCCATACTTGTTGTAGCGTATGTGGCTAGCACCCCAAGCAAACGCGATTTTCTCAAGCAATCGAAATTTTGGAGTGTTTTGGTAGGGCCCTATCTAGCTCTGGTTGTGCCTCTTGCATGGAATGCACAAAATGACTGGATCACGTTTGAGCACTCTGCCCATCACTTTGCCGTAGCGAAGCAACCGTCTCTGTGGGCCCTTATTTTGGAGAGGGGCGAGACCTTCTTCACTTTTTTCGCGAGTCAGGTTGGTATGCTCTCGCCGGTGTTCGGAGTAGCCCTCTTCTTTGTCGTCTGGAACGCACTGTTTCGTTATCGCCGTCTTCCTGCTCAGGTTCAGTTTTGCGCGATCTTTTCAGCCGTCCCTCTGTTGGGTATAGCTATTCTCGCTCTGCGACAGGAGATCAACGCGAACTGGCCTGCTGTCTTTTACGTTTCGGGCTTTGCGCTGCTAGCGGCCTGGTATACAGGGAACTTTAGCTGCACCTGGCTTAGCGAGAAGTTGCGCGGGCTTTTCCGATATGGCGTGATCGGTGGGGTGGCTCTCAGCGGCTTTCTCCTCTTCTCCCACCTGGTTTTTGATGCCATGGGGAAACGCGGGCATAAGGCGGATCCGATGCGACGCTTTTACGGTCATTCAAAATTGAGTGAATCTGTGAATCTGCTAGTAGCAGAAGAAAAAGTTGAAAACAAAACTCCGAACTTTTTGGTGATCCTAGGGCATCGAGATCTCGCTAGTTTTACCGCTTTTGGGGCTGATCACGACCTGCCTGTGTTTCTTTGGGACTCTTCACCGATTGCGGATTCGCAATACGAGTTGTGGCCAAATCCTATGGATGCGGGTCACGCTGGCGAGAGTGGATTACTCATAGCTC
>JAHDIL010000128.1 GCA_020630835.1 Verrucomicrobiota bacterium | reverse complement strand
ACCCCTGAGCTATCCTGCCAGAAAGTTCGCGGGCGGCAACTCTGCGTTCAAAGGTGAGAAAGTCAAGGTCTGTTTTGCCCTCAGGGGCGCTCACGGCTGGACTAAATCTCCAAGTTTAGCGGCCGAAAGGCCCCATTTTATGACAAAGGGGGCCGTTACAAGACTAACAAGGGATGTGCTCAAAACCACACAGATGGCTACGGTAGCCTGCCCACCGTAGAGACGAGCCAGAGTTATCGGCAGCTGCCGGCATAGCACCCTGAATCACGAGTAGTGCCCGCAAGTCATCAGAAACCGGCAAAAAAAGAGCCGCCGCCACAATCATGCCGCCCAATAGACCTAGGCGCGAAACACTGCCCAGGACTGATACGGCAAGCCAGTTTTTCACTTTCACCTCGTCCACCGATCGCCCCATGGTCACACCTATCATGAGGACAGCCAAAGGAACAGCGCAACGCCCCAACATCGTCATGAGGTCTAGCACAGGGGCCGGGATGCTGTCACCAAAACCCAGATAATGAACGATCAGGGCAAGAAATACGGCGATAATGGGGGCATTCAGCAATGATCTCCATTGCGTTCGCTTGGTCAGAATGGCCAGACCTGCCGTCCACATGGCTATCTCAATCCCAACCCCCAAAACGAACACCAGACCGACGACACCACTGTCCTTACCAAAAAGAGCCACAACGATGGGGACAGGGAGGAAACCATAATTCTGCACACCAGCAGCGACGATAAAGCTGCGCAAACCAGCCCCCTTTGCTAAGCCTCCCAATAAGCCTACCAGATAGACCACGCCGTATCCGATCAGGGTAATGAAAAAACCGATAGCAATCGCTGACCACGCATCCCATACCCGGTTGAGAATGGGATTACCGAGAATGGCAGTGACAATGAGGCAGGGTAATAACACATCTATCCCCAAGCGCATTACGCCTACCTCCGTTTCCCGCGTCACTCGACCGGAACGCTGGAGCGCAAAACCGAGAACGATCAGGCCGAAGACCGGCAAAATCGCCAGGAAAATTGAGGAGTAGGACAGCATATGAGATCAACACCAACAATCAGAGAATAACACGAAACATCCTTTCTCCAGCTATGATTTCGCTAGACCTCGGGTTTTTCGCCTTTTTTATCAAGCCGCAAGCTAAGATCCGCTGCCCAAATCGCTTTCGCGCCCCTCGTGTATAATCACGAAGCACTAAAACAGCGCGATTAGCTTTCACCAGGACACCAATCACGCGCTATCTAGAGACTCCTCCGACTCGCGCGATGAAGTAAAACACAGGCCTTGCCACGAGCGGTATCTGCCGAAAGCTAAGATCATGTCCATTCTCGCTTTTTCTCGTTATTGCCTAGTCCCTTTTTTGATGGTCGGAACTTGCCTTGCCGAACCTGCGCTAGATTGCAGGCTCGCCGTAACTGACTGGTCGATCGGGGCGAAAGGTAAATTGAGTGCATTCGACTTCGCGAAAGAAGCGAATTTAGAGGGAGTTCAGGTCAGTTACACTCCTCAGGATATGATGCAAGGGGACATGCTCAGCCTCGACAACCCAGAACGACGGCAGGCTTATCTCGACAAAGCGAAAACGACGCAAATCGAAATTGCCAGTGTAGCTATGGGCATCCTTAATAGCCGCCCCTTCAAATCAGATCCTCGCGCTGTTGAATGGGTAAAGGGCGGTATCGCTGCTACGGCCGCTCTCAATGAAAAGGTGTTGCTCCTCGCTTTCTTTGGGAAAAACAATCTCAAAAATGATGCTGCGGGCACAGCCGAAACGATTGCTCGACTGAAGCAAGTCGCTCCACTAGCCGAAGAAATGGGCATAACGCTGGGTCTCGAGACCACCTTAAATGAAGCCGAGCACCGGCATATTATAGAATCCGTCGATAGTCCCGCTGTAAAAGTCTACTACGACACCGCAAACTCTCACGCAAACGGCTACCCAATCGCCGAGGAAATCATCAGCCTGGGTAAAGACGGCCTCATTGCCGAGATGCATTTCAAAGATAAGAAAGGTTGGCTGTTTGGCAAAGGCGAGGTCGACTTTCCGGAAGCGATCAAATCCCTGCAGACCATTCCCTACAGCGGTTGGGTCGTCCTAGAGGGACAGTCCGCTGAGGGAAAGAATCTGCAGGAGACCGCTGCCGCTAACGCAATCTATCTGCGCCAAGAGAAAATGACTCACTGACGTCGCCATAGGTGCCCGACTCTTCTCTCTATTTTTCCTAGTCTGCTGCAGTTGGGGTGCCGCCAAAGAAAAGGTCGATTTTGCTCAAGATACAGTCGTATTCCTCGGCGATAGCATTACTCAGGCCGGTAAGACAGCGGCGGCAATCGAGCTGTTTCTCTTGGAGCGCGACGGATCCGTCCCTCCGAACCTGATCAACCTAGGGCTTTCATCTGAGACGGTCTCAGGCCTAAGCGAGGAGGCGCATCCATTCCCCCGGCCAAATCTGCACGAGCGTCTCGATCGAGCCTTGGCTAGGACGAAACCCCACTGGGTCGTGCTAGGCTACGGGATGAATGACGGCATCTATCAGCCGTTTTCTGAGGAACGGTTTACTGCCTTTCAAACGGGATTGATCGATGCCGTGGAAAAATGCACTCAGGCAGGTGCACGGATCATTCTACTCACTCCGGCTTACTTCGACCGCCAGACAGCTACCAAACGAGGCTCTGTCGCTCATGAAACGGACAGCGATTTCGCTTTCAACAAGGCCTATCCCCACTACCAAGAAGAAGTGCTTAGTCGCTATGCAAACTGGGCCCTGACGCACGACTTCGGCCCCAGCGTAAAATACCGAGTCGACATACAAACAGCGCTACGCACTTGGGTGGACGGTGAACGGAAGAAAGATGGGAACTTCACCTACGGCGACGGCATTCACCCGACTGCCCTAGGTCATCTCATTATTGCTAAGGCTATTCTCAAGCAGCTCGGCTACCAAAATGAGGAGCTCACGGCATTCAGTCCGAACTTGCACACATCACAGGATACTCCAACCGTTTGGAGTGAGATGACAAAACGCCGCAACCTTCTCACCTTTTCCTGGCTCACCGAGGTAGGACACAAACGCCCTAAAACACCTGTCGGCAAGCCCTTGCCGGAAGCCAGAAAGCAAGCTGATGAAATTTTGAGAGTCGCTACTTCGCTCATCGCCTCCGGTGATTGAGTAGGCTTTCGTCCTTCCTTTCGCTGGCGAGCGCAATTTCCTTGTGCCATCTATGAGCATGACGGCACTCTCCCCCGCTCTCCAATGGCTCTACTCAACCCAATCCTTTGGGATCAAATTGGGGCTTGAAAATATGGAGCGACTGATCGCCGAGCTTGACTTAGCTCCGCGGCTCATTTCTCCAAAAATCCTTCACGTAGCCGGCACCAATGGCAAGGGATCAGTCTGCGCATTCAGCGAAAAGATTCTGCGAGATGCGGAGATCAAAACAGGGCTCTTTACATCCCCCCACCTTCTAACATTTCACGAACGGATAAAAGTCAACGGAGCCGACATAGCTCCGGAACGCACTGAGCGTCATCTAGAGCGCATAAAAACACTGGTCGCCGATTGGGATCCTCATCCAACCTTCTTTGAGATCACCCTCGCTGCGGCCCTTCTCGAATTTACCGAGCAAGCCTGCGAAGTCATCATCCTAGAGACCGGTATGGGTGGACGTTATGATGCAACAAACGCTCTGCTTGCTTCCGTTTCCGTCATTACCTCCATCGGGCTCGACCATCAACAGTGGCTCGGCGAATCCATCGCCGAAATAGCCGCCGAAAAAGCAGGTATCCTCAAGTCCAACGTTCCTGCTATCATTGGTGACCTTCATCCCGATGCGCGCGAAGTCGTCGGTAGACGAGCCCTCGAGCTCGGTATCTCTTTCATCGAAGCTCACCCTCTACCAGAAGACTGGCAAATCGGACTCGCCGGTCCTCATCAAAGAGAGAACGCCGCCCTCGCCGTTGAGGCAGCGTGCCGCCTGGAGGATAAGCGCCTCACCCTCGATGGCATTCGTCGATCCCTAAGCAACACTCGCTGGCTTGGACGTTTTCAGAAGGCCACTCTCCCTAGCGGCAGGCTTATTGTGCTCGATGGCGCTCACAATGCGGATGCTGCGCAGGCGCTCGCCACAAGCTGGACTTGCGAATACGGCGCTACGAAAGCGCACCTCATTTTTGGCGTAGCCTCCTCAAAGGACCGCCAGCCGATCCTAGATCACCTGATTCCTCTCGCGAGTCAGGTCACCATTGTTCCCATAGCATCTGAGCGCGCGGTCGATCCAGCTGAGATCGCCATGGAAATCGCCTCCGCCTATCCTGCTCAAGTTACCGTGCAGACCTCGGAGTCAGTGGCTCGGTGCCTAACTGAGCTGGACACGAAGAATGGATCCCCACTGTTGGTTGGCGGATCTCTCTTCCTCATTGGAGAGACGCTAGGGTATTTGAGCGGTGAGAGCTTTCAGGCTTCAGTGCAGTGAAACGCAGAGAGTCTTCTTCACTTTTTTCCTCTTTACTCCCATCCGAACAAAATCAACCCTATCCTCAGGACTCAAATTTCCATCCCGTGATTTACCTCGACAACAACGCTACGACGAGACTCGCTCCAGAAGCCATGGAATCCATGCTGCCCTGGATGACGGAGCACTATGGCAATCCATCGGCGGGGTATCATTTCGGCAAAGAGGCCCGGCGGGCGATCGATACCGCGCGCGAGCAGGTAGCTACTCTGGTTAATGCGCCTTCGCCCGAGGAGATTGTCTTCACTTCAGGCGGAACGGAGTCGAATCACTTGGCTCTTGCCTCAGCACTATCGTGGTTGCCTAGCCGCTCGACTTTCGTCAGCTCCACCATCGAACACAGCGTCATTCACGAATGGCTTAACACTCAGGCGGAAAAGGAAAACCTGATATGGGAGTCAGTCCAAGTGGGAGAAAGTGGCCAGGTAGATCTCCATCGTTGGTCTGAACTGCTCGCTGAATCCGCAACACGTTTTGCCACACTCATGTGGGCGAACAACGAAACGGGAATCCTACCCAACATCCAGGAAGCCGCAGCCATAGCGGACTCGCATGGAGTTTATTTTCATAGCGATGCGGTGCAAGCGATCGGAAAAATATCGGTAGATGTGCAGTCCCTACCTCTGCAAAGCGCCGCCATTTCGGGGCACAAGCTACACGGCCCCAAAGGCGTCGGCGCTTTGTGGGTGAATCGACACAGCCGACTTCACCCCGTCTTGCTGGGTGGTGGCCAGGAGAGTAATCGCCGATCCGGAACGGAAAACGTCGCCGGGATCGTGGGCTTAGGCAAAGCCGCCGAAATTGCCCTAGAACACATCGTTAAACAAACCAAGCTACAGGCACTGCGAGACCACTTCGAAAGCGAGCTACTTCGACAAATCGCAGGTCTCGAGGTCAATGGCACCGCTCCCAATGCTTCGCGCCTGCCGAACACCACAAACCTCTATTTCCCAGGTGTCGACGGCGAGGGCCTGCTCATCCTGCTAGATCAAGCTGGGATTTGCTGCTCACCCGGGTCCGCCTGCAGCACAGGGGCACCCCATCGCGCGTGCTCACTCAGATGGGCTACAGCCGATCGCGCGCCAAAAGCAGCGTGCGTTTTTCCCTCAGCCACCTATCGACTAAGGAGGAAGTGAATCAGGCCATCGCTCTCATCAAAGAAGCCGTCAAAAAATTGCAAATCGTCTTACCCACTGGATCTCGCGTGGTGGGTCCCAAAAGGTAGTCCATCTGCCGGAGCCAAGATACCGTTTGACCTACGAGGCTTTCTCGTCGAGTCTCGCGCCTCAATTCTATCGGAGAAATCTCATACGATGCCAGCTAAAATC
>JAHDIL010000127.1 GCA_020630835.1 Verrucomicrobiota bacterium | reverse complement strand
CTCTGCTTCGGGGATCTAACCGAGGCTATCTGGGGTGATTTTGATAACGACGGCCGCCTAGATATCGCTGCCGCCTACTTGGACCAGCCCATACAAATCTTCTGTCAGAAAGAGCCCGGTAAGTTTCAGGAACAAGCTTGGGAGCTAGGGATATGGGTCGCCGGATCAGCAACGTCTCTGACGCTTGGAGACTTCGACCAGAACGGCTTGCCCGACCTTTTCGTCGGCAGACAAGAGGGAAGATCAAAACTGTTTTTCAATCAAGCTGGGGCTAACTCAGAGCAATCTTACGCTGAAAACGCCTCGCGATCTTTAGGTATTGATGCCGCAACTTCGTTCACGCACCTCCTTTCTCTGGACATAAATGGCGATGGGGATCAGGACGTAATCGCCTGGTCCAAACCAACGCCTGCCCCAACGGGGCAACCAGCAAAAGAGAGCCCGCATCCCCCTATCGTTCAGGCTCCTGCCGTAAACAACGTAAGCATTTGGCTATGGGATGCCGAAACCTTTGTGGAGGTGACTGACCATCTTCTCCCTGATTTCGACTTCAGGATCCGGTCCATCAATACGGTAGACCTAGACTGGGACTCCCTGCCAGACCTCTTAATCAGCACAGACGCGGGCCAGGAAAATCAAGTTTTATGGAATCGCGGCTCTCTGGGTTTTACCCCAGTTCAAAAAACAGCCGGAGCGAACCTCTTCCAAGCTACAGAGGCAGTTATCTGCGCCGACATCACAGGAGATGGTCTCGATGACCTTTACGCATACACACCGACAGGGAAAGGCTATTTAGCGATAGGAACTGGGCAGCTATCGAATAGACAGATCACAGTTCCCCTACCAACTCATAGCCCCGTGCCTGCAGGCTCATCCCTTACCGTCGTCGCAAGAGATGCTGATTGGGTTTTGCGGAAATTCTTTCATTTTTTGCCGATACCTCAAACAGAGTCCGTTTCTCTTGGGTTAGCCGAGAGCGCCGAAGTCGTCTCATTCTCACTTACCCATCCCGATGATGAAGCAGGCAAAACGGCGGAGGGACAGGCGTTGCCCCTCACCTCGCCCATAAAATGGAAAACTCCAACCGCAACAGAGTAAGCCAGACGACTGAGAGAATATTGAAATCCAAAGGCGCTGTGCGTAGAGAGCTTACCCGCCCTCTATGAACGAGCCAACAGCAGGCCTCAGGGAATCGGCCAGCTCTCCTTGGACTTTGAAACTATATTTCCTGATTTCGACACCACTCAGTCCGGCTACATGATTATTCAGGAGTCTACCAGAGCCCTCTTTTGTCCCTAGCAGATTCAATTTTCTAACTTGTCAGATTTTTCTGATTTCCTGATCATCAAGAGAAGAGTTGTTTTCTAGCGAAATACGCTGCATCATGGGAGAAATCCGCCCCTAATTGCATGATTGAGCCCATTCAGCAGAACGAAGAGTTTGTAGAAGATTATCTACAAGCCGACCGAGTGACCGGTGCCATACATGTTTGGTGGCTTGGGCACGCCTGTTTTCTGATCAAATGGAACAGCTACAACCTGCTCATCGATCCTCTCAGACTCCTTGTCGAAAACTACGAGCACTGATACGACACCAGTAAATCGAATAGCCGAGCATGTGGTCGACCCCCTCAGTCTCACCGATATAGACTACGTCCTCCTCAGCGGCGCTTTCCCCGATCGCTACGACATCGACACCTTGCTCCCTATCCGCGCTGCCAATCCCCAGCTGCGTATAGGTATGCCAGCAGGAATAGAATCACAGGTCGAGGATGCCATGGGCAGCTCAGCCGCCCATCTCTTCGGCATCAACGCTGGGACCTATGTGGAGATGGCGCCTTTTACCTTTCATGGCATCAACTCGGCCACACCTAAAATCTATCGGGATGAAAGCGGAAACTCTAAAGCGCTGTCATATGTGATTAATTTCGGCCCCTTCTCAATCTTTTACGGAAGTGAAACCATCTGGCATACGAATTTGATTAAGGAGGCCCGTCGTTGGCCGATCAACCTCGCCATCCTCCCCATCATCGGAGAAGAGTCGCTCATGGAAGGCTCTAAGAGTTTCAACGGATTCCAGGCGGCGACCTTTGCGAAAGCGATCAGCACGAGTCTGGTCATTCCCTCCAGCTACCAGACGCTGGACCATTCCGATGTTACTTCTCACGAATTCGCAACCTGCTGCGAACGCCTAGAACAGCGCTATCGCCTGCTGCAACATGGTCAACGCCTCACGATGGGGCCCGTAACTGATCCTAGTGCCGGCAAAGCGACGGACACTCAACCGTATCAGAAACAATACGGTTTAGGGTATTAAATACTGACGTTCAACGAAAGTCATACGAAGCTGGGCGCGGAAGGTTCTGCCATTCCGTAGGCAACGCCCTAAGCTCGTGAGCTATGATGTGCGTAGTCCCCTCCGATCGCTGAACGATGCCTCTAATGCGCAAATAAGCCTCTGTGTTTATCAGCAGCCGATTCTCAGCAAACAGCTCTGAGTAGACGACAATGTTCGCTAACCCAGTCTCATCCTCCAGAGTGATAAAAAGGACCCCCTTAGCCGTGCTGGGTCGCTGTCGACAAATGACGGATCCCACCACCTCAATCTCCGACTTATCAGGAAGGGTAAGCAAGGTTGCTGCAGAAGCTATGCCTGCAGGAAGTTGTGGGCGCAGCATTGCCATAGGGTGATCCCCAACGGTGAGTCTCATGCCCTCGAAATCTGAGCACAACTCCTCAGCTCCATTCATTTCAGGTAAAGGGTGGTGTGCCGCTATTTCACCGGCCTCACGCTGATCAGCAAAGAGGTCTCCCTGCACCCACTCTGCCTGTGCTGTTTGCCAAAGTGCCGTCCGGCGCGAGTTCGTCAGACTTCTGAGCGCACCTACCTTCGCTAACTTTTTGATCTGGGCAGAGCAAAAGCGGGTGCGACTGCGGAAATCCTGTAGCGACACGAAGGGGGTTTTCTCACGCTCGTCCACACAGTGCTCTGCGACTCCCTGCACGACACCTTTTATCGTGAGCAGGCCTAAACGAATCTTCGTGTCATCGATCACTTCACAAATCCACTGTGATTCGGTCACATCCGGCGGCAGAAATTGAAGGCCATGCCGTTTGGCATCCTGGATCAAGGTGGCGGGAGCATAAAATCCCATCGGCTGCTGATTTAGCAGAGCGGTAAAAAACTCGGCGGTAAAATGCACCTTAAAATAGCAGCTCGCATAGGCTAACATACCAAAACTAATGGCATGCGACTCGGGAAATCCATAGAGAGCGAAAGACCCAATCGCTTGGACAATCTTATTAGCCACCTCATCACTAACTTTCCTCTCGGCCAACGCATAGCGAAGCTTTCTCTCTACTCTCACCATCTTTTCATGAGAACGCTGAAAACCCATCGCTTTGCGCAGCTCTTCTGCCTCACTACCACTAAAACCAGCCATGACGATAGCCATCTTTAACACCTGCTCTTGAAACATAGGCACTCCCAGTGTGCGCTCGAGAGTCTGCGTTAAGTCGGGATGAATATAGTCGACAGGCTCCTTTCCATGGCGACGATTGAGATACGGGTGGGCCAAGTTCCCTGCGATAGGTCCTGGGCGAACGATGGCGACCTCGATCACTACATCATAAAAACACCGAGGCTGCATACGGCGTAGAGTATTCATCTGTGCCCGACTCTCGACCTGGAATACCCCTACGGTGTCGGCTCGACACATCAGATCGTAGGTTGCCTGGTCATCCTTAGGAATAGTTACGAGATCGGCCTCCTTTCCTCGACTTTGGGCAATTTTGATCGTCTCCTCCAGAGCCGCCATCATCCCCAAACCAAGAAGATCCACTTTAATAATCCCCATGGCATCACAATCATTTTTATCCCACTGCACGATAGACCGCCCCTCCATAGAAGCATTCTCGATAGGCACGATAGTATCGAGCCCACCCTGACATATAACCATGCCCCCTGAGTGCTGGCCTAAATGACGTGGATGCCCTTGTATGTTCTCACAAACACGCTGCAGAGCTTTAAACCTTGGATGACTCAGCGGAATTCCTGCCTGACTAGCCTGCTGGGTGAACTCCAACGGGTCTTCGAAGTCTCCATGCCCATAAATATCCGAAAAGCGGCTAATGACTTCTTCGGAAAAGTCCAGTGCTTTGCCCACTTCACGAATCGAGCTACGTCCTCGATAGCAAATAACGTTAGCCGTCATAGCTGCCCCATGGCGCCCATAGCGTCGATACACCTCTTGAATGACCTGCTCCCGTTTAGCACCGCTAGGAAGGTCAAGATCGATGTCTGGCCAGGACTTTCTACCCTCGCTTAGGAAGCGCTCAAACAGCAGGTCACTGGCAATAGGATCTACCGGCGTGATTCCCAGACAATAGCAAACAGCACTATTCGCCGCACTCCCACGTCCCTGCACTAGGATGTCGCTCTCACGGCAATAACGCACCAGACTCCAGACAATGAGAAAGTATCCGCAAAAGCCGAGCTCCTTAATGACGCGCAGTTCCTTTTTGATCTGCTGTTTCACCTTGGGGCTCAGCACCTGAGAGTAGCGCTCACGTGCCCCTTTCCAAGTAAGGTCCGCTAGATAACTGCCCATATCATGCCCCTCTGGCACGGAATAGCGCGGAAACTCGTAACCGAGATTTTCGAGCGAAAAGCTTACTTGCTCCTGTAATCGCTCTGTCTCTAGGATAGCCTCTGGCAGGTCTGTAAAGAGACTCATCATCTCCTGAGGAGACTTAATCCGTCGCTCTCCGTTAGGGCTTAGGTTTCGAACGGCATCATCCAGTGTCCTATGTTCACGTAGACTGGTCAGGACATCCAGTATCTCACGCCCGGCCTCATCCGCGTAACACACTCCATTTGTAGCCAGTAAAGGCACACGATTGGCATAAGCTAAATCACGCTTGAGCTGATTAATAGAAACTTGATGGCGTAAGTGATGCCGCTGCATCTCCAGTCTCACATTGTGTTTCGGAAAGTGGCGCAGAAGTTTCTGTAACGCCTGTTCCATTCCCAATTTACCCTCTTTCTGATAGTTCTTTTCTAACACGCCTTCCTCACCTCCTGTCAAAACCACCACCTCTTCAGAAATGGCACCCAGTTCATCCCAGCAACAGCGAGCATCCCCTTTGGGGGAACGTAGCTGACAGCGCGTAAGCAGGCGTGACAACTCTCGATACCCCTGACGGGTTTTTACAATGAGAGGCAGGACTACCTCATCCTCCATCATCAGCTCGACCCCTACTGGAGAGCATATCCCCCTCTCGACAGCACGCTCATGGCTGCGGACAGAGCCATAAAACCCATTGCGATCACAGACCGCTACTGATGATAAATCACACTGTGCCGCCTGATCGAAAAGCTTCTCTGGGGTCGATCCAGCCCGCAAAAAACTAAAGGCAGTGCGCGCATGCCACTCTAAGTATGTCATCCCCATGATCAGCCGGATTAGTTATAGGTTCCCTCGATAACCCAGCGATCACCATCACCGGCGAGGCGCATCCACCCCGCCTCGTCGACCAAAATATCCCACTCGTCTGACTCTCGAGCTCGCTCAGTGTCCCACCAATGGGATGACTCTTTCCAGGGGCCTCTACTTTCTAACACTCGCCATGACTTTTTCTGCGCATCTCCTGATACCCGAGCTGTAAACAAAAGTGACTGACAGAAAAGTCTACAGGGATATCCCTTGTCCCAAACTACACGTGTAGAGAGGGGCATAGAAAAGGGGCGGAACAAACAAGGAGAACTTGCTCTAATTTGTGGAGCTTCAGTGCTCTCTGAAAAAACCGTATGCCGCACCGTTTGATAGTCCGGCGGCTTACGATGAAAGGCGGATCGATAATCAGCAAATGCTTGACTCGGTAGATAGCAGGCTTTCTCT
>JAHDIL010000126.1 GCA_020630835.1 Verrucomicrobiota bacterium | reverse complement strand
AATATCTCTACCGCACTTGCTGGAAGGCTAGCTTTAGCATTGCCCTGCCTCGGTTGCGCGATGCTGCTGGGGATTTCGCGCAGGAGCACACCATGACCGATGCCGAGTTTGTGCAGGCGCTTTGTGCCTTTCGGATCTGTTTCCCACAAGTGGGGATCATCCTCAGCACCCGCGAGCCAGAACCTCTACGCAACGCTCTCTTTCCGCTGGCACCAACCATGATCAGCGCCGGCAGCCAGACTGAGCCAGGCGGGTATACCGGGCAGGCTGCCGATGATGTGCACTTGACGGTGCGGGGGCGCAGGGTTGAGCTTTCCGATGAGACGGAAGCCATCCGCGATTGCTCGCAGTCGTGCTCCACTTCTGCGACAGGGCAGTTCTCTATATCTGATGACCGATCCCCTGTTGAGATTGCTCAGCACCTTCAATCCATAGGCCTTGAGCCTGTGTGGAAAGATTGGGATACAAGTATTCTCTCGCCACAGGTTAGTCAGATTTCCATTACGACATGACCATCCAACTCAACGGTAACGCATTCGCGATAGAGGAAGAACAGCTGACGGTGGCTCAGCTCGTCGAGAAGCTTTCCGTCAACGGGCCGCCCCTGTTGATCGAGCGCAATGGTAGAGCGGTGCTGGTGAGTGAGTTCGATCAGGAACCTGTGGAAGAGGGGGATATCATTGAGGCCATCCGAATGGTTGCAGGTGGATAGCAGCTCGGCATCGATACCCGCCACGAGAGTTTTGTCTCGTCAAACAATGCAAGCGAGTGCTCGAAAACCTCTGCCCGTTGGATAGACTCAGGATCGTATCGATCGTGCCTCCATTATTCGGCCTCCAGCTTCAAATCAGGTTCTTGGGCTAGAGCCGAAAATTTCAGGATAGCGTCCTGATCCTCGATATCGACAACTTGCACTCCCTTTTTTTCTAACGCACGTCTAATTTCATTCGCTGCTTTCTGGCAATCGGGTTCGCTAGGCATGCGCACGGCGAACAAAAATTGTTCGGGCAGGCTCTTTACTCGTTTTAGACGCGTCAGCTTGCTCACCCACTCATCGCCGTAAGTGTAGATACGGGTTGGCGTCGCCTGAGCCAAATTTAGTGGTTTAATGACTTTGGTAGGGAGGTCGCTGCCCTCTGGCCAGAAGGCTAGAGGGATCCCAATGTGGTAGGCATCCGTGCCGACGGAAGGGGCCTCGCGGTAAAAGCGATCGAGCCGTTTTGTCTGTAATAATCTGCGGACGGATCGGTTCAACTCCTTCTCGGCATAATCTATAGGGGTCAGGTCCCAGTGTTCGACGTAGCGCCGATAGAGCTCATGCACACAGGTAGGCAGGTCATTAGCCAAGGTGACTCCTCGTTTGGCAAAAAACAGGCAGGATTCCTCATCGTGGACTAGCCGCTGAAAGAAATCGTCCTCGTTACCCTGTAGAAAGAGGTCCTGCTGCGCCGGGTGATGACCAGCACCACCAGATTGTGCGTAAACGGAATTCGTTTCAACGGCAAGCGTAGCCAGATGCTTTTCTAGCTGCTTGAGGTGCTGCCGATAAATAGATAAGTCGACGGCAGGGAAACAAGCGGATATACGCTTGGTTCGCTGCAGCGGCATGAGACGATAGGCTAGGAATCTGCTGTTTGGCTCTACGGCAACGATCCCAACATTTACATACTCACCGATCTCTCGATACGGGCGGTAGCCGACGGCTGCATAGTGCACTACAAGAGAATAATCAGTCGAACTCATGGGTTTTATCTATGCGGGATCGAACACTCACAGAGCATGGAGCATTCCGTAGGGGTCCCACTTGGGTTTCATTAGGAAGGACTCCATATCCTCTCGGCTCTGAATGACATGCCCACCTGTTACCGTTTTTTTTCGCGTTTTTGGCTTTTTCTTAAGGTCACTAATGAACCCGTCCGGTAGCTGTCCCCAGTCTTCTTTCAATCGATAGATGGCCGCCTCAAAAGTGGTGCGCAGTCTCTTTGCCTTGCGCTTTTTCTGCGGGAAAACAGGGACAATGTGGCGAAAGGGATGTCGATGGCGAAATGTCGCCCCATCAAAGGCAGAATCAAAAGCGTCTGCATAGTCGATAACCGAAAGGGTCTCTAAAGAGGGATTCCACAGTAGATCAGGCTCACCGCCTATCGGGTCGAGGTCTCGCGAGCCGTTAGCCACCCACCAGTCAAAGCACAGGATGCGGAACTGCAGTTCAGGAGAGACATTTGTTAGATCGCTCTCGAAAATGGATCGAGCGAAAGGAATCCGCTGCGAGGCAAAATAGAAGCCCGGCACGAGAGAGGCGCCAATGGCGATGTCAGCATGCTCGGCAAGGATGTCAGAAAGGTGCAGAATAGCAAAGGGTGCCACTGGTAGACCGAATTCCTCCGCCAGCGTAGCAGCGGCCCATTCTCGTCTTCTCGCGGCTAGCGATAGTGGTTTTCCCGGCTCGGTAGTGAGGGCGCCTTTGAGGTAGTATGACTGACCGTCGGACGCGTCCACCAAGAGGGGCCCAGGGAGACGAGACGCCACACGGTCACGTATGGCGATAACCTCGAGCTGATCCGACTGTGACATAGGATTCTATGGCGCTGGCTCTATTCTGTTTCCGGAAGGATCATCACACTTAGCATAGACTCGGGATCCATGTATTTTTTAGCAAGTGCGTTCACCTCTGCTACTGTGATTGACTGGTAATCAGGCACGAAGGTGCGCGACCACTCTAGACGCTCGGGATATTCCTGAGACGATTCCATAACACTCCCCAACCAGTAGCGGTTCGTGCGACGCATTTCTTCGATTGAGGTGAGCTGAGGTTTTTTTGCTCGTTCGAGCTCGTCTTCTGTGATGGCTGAGCCAGTCGCGAGTTCGGCAGCGATTTCTTTGATGACAGTGAGGACATCCTCGGCCTGATCTCGATCTACGGTCACTGTGCCAAATAGATAACCAAAGTCAGTAAATGTATCACTTGGAATATGATGGGCGAATGGGCTATAGGCGTCGCCCAATTCCTCGCGCACTTTTACCCGCAGTCGATCATCGAAGACTGCGCCAAGTATGCTGAGCCGCCGCGATTGACTGATGTCAAAAATATCAGCTGTTGGCCAGTAAGCTGCCACCGACCCTTTTGGGATTTGTGAGGTGAAGGGGAAGCTCTTGGTTTCACCCCGGCGCAGGGTCAGCTCGCGTTCCGTCTTGTAGGCGGGTTTTGTCTTCTCGCGTTGAGGAAGGTTCCCTATGGTCGCTCCGAGTAGCTTCTTCGTTTGATCAACTGTGATATCTCCTACGACTGTAATCTCTAGATAGCTTTTTGATAGGATTGGATTCATCGCTTTCTCGACGTCGGAAAGGGTAATTGATTCGAGGGGCTCGCGTGCAGGGAAGCCGAACCTCGTGTCGTCGTTGCGGATATAGCGGGCAACCTCGCTCCTGCTGATCCCCTGAGGTGTCGTGGCGAGCTGGCGATAGAGCGGCTCTAGCTGTTTGCGAAACTCGATAAGAGCTTCCTCCCGATAGCCGGGTGCCGTGAGAAAGGCTCGCATCAGTTTTAACTGTGTTTCCAAATCCTCAGGGGTAGTGCGTCCGGAAAGGATGAAAGCATCATCGTCGCCGCGCAGAGAGACGCCGACGGACTGACCGGCAAAAAGACGCTGTAAATCATCATCGGAGTGGGCTTCCAAGCCGCCTGGGATGAAGAGCGCTGTAGCAGCTGTGCGTAGAGCGGCGTCAGGGATCTGGAGGATACCCCCGCCAATACGGGCAGAGACGTAAACGACTTCGTCTTCGAAGTCGGTTGCTTTGAGATTGGCACGCACGCCGTTTGCGAATTCGAGCTGCGTCACATCGATATCCTCGATCACCTTTTCTGAGGCGATGGTTCCAGGTTCGGGCAGTTCTGCGTAGGCAAACTCTACGGCCTCCTTTTCCTCAGGAGGTTTTACAGCGATATCGCGGCTTTTTTGGTAGGCTGCTTTGATGGTGACGAGAGGTTCGTCGATTTTGACATTCCCAGAGACGAGCACGAGCGTCTCGTCGCGTTCGTCCCAGAGTTTCTTGAGCGTCGCGTGAAGCACCTGAGGAGTGATCTTCTCCAGCTCAGTCACCGTCCGCGGTAGATCGTCTGCCGGGCTAGTGAAAATGCGTCGCTCACCCAAACGGCTACTGATAAGATTTGCCAAGTTTCGACTTTTGCGAGTGCCCATGCTTTTCGCCGCTTCCTCCGCACCGTTGAGGACCATTGCAGAGATTTCATTCACTTCTTCCTCTAGGAATCCGTGCTCCAGCGCCCGGCGCAGTTCTTGCTCGATTACGGCGAGGGCTGCGTCCCAATTCTCCGGTTTACAATCGGCTGATACGGAGCTGTAAAGGCCAAAGCCCAGGTCATAGAAATCTCCACCATGAGCGCGGGCGGAGATGATCGGCGAGTCGGCCTGCTTACTCAGCTGATCGAGTCGGCGATTGATGATCATGCTGGCCATCGCTAGGCGGAGATCATGGCGACGGCGTTCCGCATTGTCCGGCGGATCGACGCGGGGGATTATGGTCTCCACCGACACGGAGGTCTCACTAGCCTCTTCATCAAAATAGTAATGAGACGCCACGCCACGGCTACTCAGATTGCCCATAGGTGGCGTCGGCGTTTTCTTTCGCTGCGGCATGGACTCGAAGTGCTTTTTGATGAGGCCTTCGACCACCTTTGGATCGAAATCACCCACGGCGATGACAGCCATCCGATTCGGTGTATACCAATCGCGATAGAAAGACACGAAACGATCGCGATTGGCATTGCGAATCACCTCTTCCGTTCCGATGGGCATGCGCTGAGAGATGCGGATCTCAGGGAGCGCGAACTCGATCTGATTGACAAAAGTGCGCCATTGCACAGAGTCGCGGCTGAGCTTTTCCGCAAGGATGACTCCGCGTTCATCATCGATCTCCTCTTGAAGCAAGAGCATGCCGTCAGCATAGTCACGAAGGAGTAAGAAGCCCTCATCCATGAGAGCGGTCTCGGTTTTCGGGAGTTCCAGTTTATAGACCGTTTCTCGGAAACCAGTGTGCGCGTTTGTATGATTGCCGAAACCCATTCCCAGACGCTGGAAATACTCGACCATTTCGCCTGGGGGGAAGTTTTCCGTCCCGTTGAAGGCCATGTGCTCCAGGAAGTGCGCCAGCCCCAGCTGTTCCTCAGACTCCATAAGAGAGCCGGCGTCTACGAAAAGTCGGAGGCTAGCGCGATTTGGGGGTTCCGCATTTTTTAAGATGGCATAGCGCATGCCATTCTCGAGCAGTCCCCATTGCACGGCCGGATCTCCAGGGATATCCGAGTCCTCCTGCATCAGGGGGAGCGGTGCAGATCCGATGGGAGTGGGCTTCGCTTCTTCGGCAGAAGACAGGGCTGGGAGCAGGAGCGCACCCGTGAGGCAAATGATGGGAAAGCGGATGGGGCCGAAAATGGATAACATAACAAGAGGGTGATCGATCAACTCTCGACAAGCGTCCTGCGGTCGTCAATCTGTTTGCCGCTCACGAGGAAAAAGGTGTCGCACCCTCGCTCAATGCTGTCTACGATGGGTGTATGTCCGACCGCGTAAGCTTGCTGCAGCTGAAATCCCTTGCTGGGAGTGCCCCTTTCCAGGCGGTTATGCACGTGCAGCTAGAAAAGATCACTCCCAAAACGACAAAGACAGGGAATCCCTACTACGAGCTGCGTTTTGCGGACGCTGAGGGCAGTCTTGTGCTCCGGGTCTGGCAGAATACGCCTATGTTCGATACCTGCGGGCAACTTGTGGCACAGCATTTTTACGAAATCTCAGGCTCCTTTCAGCTGGGGAATGATAAACGGAGTATCGACGGTAAGCAGTGGGCGGCGCGCGGATTGAGTGAGGAGGAAGCGCAAGCCGTGCTTGGAGGCACGGGCGAGCGCTCTGAACT
>JAHDIL010000125.1:4995-5932 GCA_020630835.1 Verrucomicrobiota bacterium | reverse complement strand
TTTTCCTGATCCCCCTGAAATTCGTGCATTGTCACAGAACCCTCTGCTGCCACTCCGTCTCGCCCGATAACCACAGCTACGGTCTTAAAAATAATTTTTAGATCAACCCAAAAGGAACGGTTTTCCACATACCATACATCCATCTCGAGGCGCTCATTCCATGAGGTCGAATTACGACCGTTTACCTGTGCCCAACCCGTAAGGCCCGGTTTGACCTCGTGTCGGCGGAATTGCCGCTCCGTGTAGCGGTCCCGGTATTGCGGCAAGAGCGGGCGCGGTCCCACGAGGCTCATGTCCCCTCGGAGAATATTGAAAAGCTCAGGCAGTTCATCTACTGAAGTTGAGCGGATCAGTTTTCCAAAAGCGGATAGTCGCTCAGCGTCGGGCAATAAATGACCCGATTTGTCCCGCTCATCGCTCATCGTGCGGAATTTCAGCATCGTAAACGGCTTGCCATCTTTCCCAAGGCGTTCCTGCCGGAAGAGAATCGGATTGCCTAAGCGCCTGCGAATCTCGATGGCGACGAACAGTAGGATAAGACCCAGCAAGAGCAATGCAGCGGCTGCTGCGAAGAGGTCAAAAAGCCGTTTCGCCATAGCTCAAAGACCTAAAGCCCTTTCGAAAGCTTCACAAACACGATCCTGATCTTCGTTGGTCAACTGGCTTCCTGATGGCAGACAAAGCCCCGTGCGAAACAGCCTTTCCGAGACCTCACCACCAAACATTCTCGCGCCTCGAAAGCAGGGTTGCTCATGCATAGGCTTCCATACCGGGCGCGATTCGATGTTTTCGCTCTCGAGACTCAGTCGGATGCTTTCCGGCGATTGATCAATCACCTTAGGATCAAGAATAAGAGTTGTGAGCCAGCGGGAATGTCGCCCATACTCCATTTCCGTAGCGAAATCCACTCCATCAATCGTCCCGAGACGCGCCTCAT
>JAHDIL010000125.1:0-4985 GCA_020630835.1 Verrucomicrobiota bacterium | reverse complement strand
CAGCTTTTTCATCTGCTCTACACCGATGGCAGCCAGTAAATTGCTCATGCGATAGTTGTAGCCGATCTCCTGATGTTCAAAATGGACCACTGGATCTCTTGTCTGCGTCGACCAGTAGCGTGCCTTGTCGATCAGCGAGGCATCGTCGCTGGCTAGGATGCCTCCTCCCGATGTGGTTAGAATCTTATTACCGTTGAAGGAAAAAACCGTTGCAGCAGCACCTTTGCCGACGCTGCGATCCCTGTAGCTGGCACCGAGGGCTTCGGCGGCATCTACCACCACCGGAATATCATGCCGATGGCCAATGGCCAGAATAGCATCGAGGTCGCAGCTCTGACCATAGAGGTCCGTCGGGACTATCGCGCCAATCCTGCGCCCCTCGATCTGCATCTGCGTCACGGCCTCTTCCAGAAGCTCGACGTTCAGATTCCAGGATTTGGCATCCGAATCGATAAAAATGGGTTCCGCGCCGAGGAAGGTGATGGGCGAGACACTGCCGATGAAGGTCAAACTAGAGGCTAAAACGGCGTCTCCCGCCTTCACACCCACTCCACGAAGGGCAAGGTGCATAGCTGCTGTGCCGCTTGAAACCGCGCAGGCGGCTGTGAACGAGGTAGCGAGGCAGACCGCTTCCTCGAACTGATCCAGATAAGGGCCTACCGGAGCGATGTAGTTGCTGTCGAAAGCGGCTAGGAGGGCGGAGCGTTCCGCCTCGTCGACGTCGGGAGGAGAGAGGAAAATGCGAGAAGTGGACATGCAGTGCCTAGAATAGTGTTTTTATTATGAGCTCAATATCCCGAAAGAATGAATAATTGTGAAAGTATTGGAGATTGATCCGAACCTTCTCCGGCCAAATTACCTCTCTATTGTATTTCTCGGGATCCGGCACCGACGCCAATAGCGACTCTTCGTCGCGGAACGCGAGTGTAGCCGGGCCAGTTATCCCGGGCCTTAGAAGAAGTAAACACTTTTCGCTGTCATCCAACCGATCCGCGAACCCCCGAACGTCTGGACGTGGACCGACCAAGCTCATGTCACCGCACAACACATTGATTAACTGAGGCAATTCGTCGAGTTTACTTGCTCGGAGAAATTTTCCTCCACGAGTAATTCGCGCATCGCTACTGGACGTGACTGTGGTGCCTCCAGTCACCGATTTCATTGTCTTCAGTTTAATGATGTTAAATGGCACAGCATTCCGACCTATTCGCTCTTGAAAAAAAAAGCCTGACTCACCCGATGAGACTCTCGCAATCAACCATCCAACGATAATTAGCGGCCAAAGCAGAACCAATCCAATAAGAGCACATACTGTATCGAAGAGTCGTTTGACGAAAAAGTCCCTGCGTGTCATTTACCCTCCAATCCATACCCAAAACTCTCCAGGGTTTCGCCAATAATCTGATTTAAGCGTCCGCTTTCATCCTCCGTGAGTTCACCCTTCCACCGAGATTTGCTGGAAACTTTGCAATTCTCTCTGCAAAAAGTAACAAATTCTTCTTCTTCCGAATCCTTGTATTCGACGAACTGAGCAATCTTCTCTAGCGTATCACCTTTACCATCCACAATATCTTCATATCTCACTGTAATTGATTGCTCATCGGCCATAGCTTCTAGATCCTCCGCCCCTTTGCGAACGCAGTAGTCCCACTGAAGCGAACATGCTTCAAGCGCGGTGTAATCCTCGAATAACTGATCCATTCCCTCGAAACGAGGCCCCCAGGTTTTCAAAAGATCATCGGTAGATCGAAGCTTTTTCAGTCGATTTACAAAATACGAAGAAGCATAATACGGGAGATCACTTGGAGGAACGTATCTCGCTTTAGCTGCAAGATACTTAAGATCTAAAGGCGCTTTCCAACGAGCCATAGCGGAAAGAGCAACGTCGCGGCCATCCCGGACCAGATGGATAAATTTCGCTTCTGGGAACACTTTTTGAACAAACGGTGTCCGAAGAACATTGGCACAAGTCTTCTCTACTATTCTGCTAGAAGGTGTCTGCTTCTGCAGCCTTGAAAACGCAGTTTTGATGAACTCTTGAGTCTTTAAATCTGCTTGTTCCGCGAGTAACTCATCCGTTTCGTAGTCGCGATTCCCATAACGCCAGATGTAGTTTATTTCGTCGCACGGCCAGGTCACGAAACGCTGATTCATGCATAGCAGGTCACGCAGCATATTGGTCCCTGACCTCCCAGCACCTACGATAATGATAGGACGAGCTTCTTGTTCACATTGATTCATAGAGTTGCACCCACTGCGGTAAAATTCGTCGTTGACTGAAATGCTCTTCGTGTAGTGAATTAGCAGCAGACCGCATCTGAGCCTCTTCTAGACAAGTCAGCTCGACCAGAGTGGTAGAAAGGCTCGACGGAGCAATCCATTTCCCGGCTCCTGAAGATTCGACAATCAATGAAATGTCATTCTTTTCTTCAGTCAAAATTAAGGCCGGGAGTCCATGCTTCAGATAAGAAGCAAGTTTACTTGGAAATGCATAGGGCAGAATTTCATCGGACAGACTGATCACACCATAGTGTGACTGCTCCATAATCCGTCCAATAACTGCAATGGGCTGATGCGGCAAAAAGGTTATGTTGCCCAACTCCTCTTGTCGTGCACGATCCTCAAGATGCTGTTTTACTACCCCTTCCCCAACAACCAAAATCTCCAACTCAAGATGCTGCCGTTTAGCTTCCTTGGAAAGATCCAGCAGGCGGTCTAGTTTCTGAAACCTCCCCACGTTTCCCGCAAATAAAATTCGTGTAGCCGTCTGGGATCGATAGTAGTCAGGAACATATCTTTCTGAAGAATTCTCTTCAGACAGGTCAAAGTTTTGGATAATCTTGATCTGATCCTTTTCCTTAAAACTCGGCCGGTTCTTCAGAACTCGCTTCATCGACTCAGATAGAACAACGACGTAAGTTGAGTTATTAACAGTCCAAGCGTCGACCCACTCCAAAACTACTTTAATTCGCCCTGACTTTAGTATGCCTGATGCCATTGCGATCTCGGGATAGATATCCATGCAATGATAGACAAACTTTGTCTTGGTGATTCGCGCGGCTATACACAGCAAAAATGCAGGAATAACTGGCGGCATCGTTGATATGGAAACGGCATCATATCTACCAAAAAGAACTCTAACGCAGGTCGCAGCTGTAAACGAAGCAGCATTCAAAACCCGGGAAAGCTTCTTACCAAACTTATTCGTGAGGGTGGGAGCACGGAAAACCCTGAGGTTTTGCAGCTGCTCGATTCTCGGTCTGCGAGATTCTCCTGCGCCAATCTTATAAGACGGCTGGCATGACAAAACGTCCACTTTATTTTCTCCAGATGCACTCAGCTGATCGCCAATGATCCGCAATATCGAAGCATACGGGGCCGTGTCCGGCCAGAAATACAAGTGACACAGGAGTATATTCATCTCCGATTCGTTATCCCCTAAGCACGAATCCCCGCCCACCTATGGCTCAGACCAGCAGTCCCCAATATCAAACGCTGCACCCTCTGCGATACATTGGTGATCTGGTAGCCTGCCGGAACCGGGGCCATCTTACCCTGCTCCCAATCTTCACGAACCGCGCGCACACAGGAACACACACGATCAGCATCCAGTCCCGTCAGCACGATCGAACCCGTGTCGAGTGCCTCAGGCCGCTCCAGGGATTGGCGGACGGTCACAGCGGGAAAACCGAGAATCGAAGACTCTTCGCTAATCGTTCCCGAATCGGACAGCACGCAGTAAGCGCTCTTCTGCAGGCGATTATAGTCAATAAACCCGAAGGGCTTCATTAGCTGCACCCGCTCATCAAACGGCAGGTCCAGTGCATCGAGACGTTTGCGCGTCCTTGGGTGGGTAGAGACGATGACGTCTTTTCCGAAATCACTTGCTAGCTGGTTCAGAAGTGTGACCAGCTGCGTCAGATTTTCCGGATGATCGACGTTTTCCTCACGGTGGAGACTGACGAGAAAATAACCTTCCTCGTTTAAATTTTCTTTCTGCAGCACCGATGATTCTGTGATGCCGGCCTCATAACGATTGAGAACCTCTGCCATCGGTGAACCCGTCAGGTGAATGTGCCGATGCTTCAGCCCCTCGCTGAGCAGATGTCTCCGGGCATGCTCAGTGTAGACGAGGTTGAAATCGGCGATGTGATCGACAATTCTGCGGTTCTGCTCCTCCGGGACATTGGCATCGTAGGAGCGGTTTCCCGCCTCCATGTGATAGACGGGAATCTTCAGCCGTTTGGCGATGATGGCAGAAAGAGCACTGTTGGTATCGCCGAGGATAAGGACTGCGCCCGGTTTCTCTTCCACAAGAACTCGTTCGGTCTCCGTCAAAATGCCCCCCAGGGTAGCGCCCAATGATGAGGTGTCGACACCGAGATAGTGATTCGGTTTCTTGACCCCCAGCTCGTCGAAGAAAATCTGATTGAGCTCGTAGTCGTAGTTCTGGCCAGTGTGGACCAGAACGTGGTCGATCTCTGGGGAACGCTCGAGCGCCTCCATGACGCAAGCTAGCCGAATGATTTCCGGGCGCGTTCCCAGGATAGTCATGACCTTGAGTGGTTTAGAGGAACTAGACATAGAGATGAATCAAAACAGGATAAAAATACCGCCGAAAGCACTAGACTGCCTCAAAAAAGGTATCTGGCGCCTCAGGATCGAAAAGCTCGTTCACCCAGAAGAGGGTGAGTAAAGTCTCCGAGCCGGTATTAGTGATGTTGTGCGTCCATAGCGTAGGAATGTCAACCCAGGATGGCTCCTCCCCTGAAACAGTAAACTCCACCACTTCGTCTGTGCCCAGTCGGCGCATAGCGATGGTCGCCTGACCAGAAACGACCAGAAAGCGCTCGACCTTGTGGCGGTGCGAGTGGTTCCCCCGTGTGATTCCCGGCTTCGTCTCAGAAATGAAGGCTTGGCCGCCGCATCGCTCACGGACCGTTTCAAAAAGCCAACCACGATCATCACTGTGCACAGTTGCGCTC
>JAHDIL010000124.1 GCA_020630835.1 Verrucomicrobiota bacterium | reverse complement strand
CGTTGCTGCGATCTGCATCGGCCGAATTATTGAATAGGGCATAGACCTGATAGAATTCCTCCATGCGAATGGGGTCATAGGGGTGGCTGTGACACTGCACACAGTTCATAGTGACGCCCATAAGTGCTTCAAAGGTGGTGTTGGTGCGATCGAGCACCGCAGAGACGCGGAACTCTTCGTCGTTTGTTCCCCCCTCGGTGTTGGTCATTGTGTTTCGGTGAAAGGCTGTAGCAATGAGCTGCTCGCGTGAGGGGGCGTCTAATAGGTCGCCAGCTAGCTGATGCGTGATAAACTGATCGTAGGGAAGATCGCTGTTGAATGCATCGATTAACCAGTCCCGATAGAGCCAGATCTCCCGATTCGGATCTTTCTCGAAACCCATGGTATCGCTATAGCGGGCGACGTCCATCCACACAGCCGCCCAGCGCTCTCCATAGTGAGGTGAATTGAGCAGGCGGTCGACGGCGTGTTTATACTTGTCAGGGTCTTCGCTTTCGACAAAGGCTCGTATTTCTTTCGGCGTCGGCGGAAGCCCAGTAAGATCAAGTGAGAGGCGCCTAAGCTGGGTATAGTCGTCGGCCCTATCGGTCGGTTGTATCCCTCGCTTTTCGAGGCCTGCGAGAATGAATGTGTCGATGTTTGTCGCAGCGTTTTCGACATCTGGAGGAGTAATATCACCAATAGTAAGGAAGGCCCAATGGTCTTCGAACTGCGCCCCATCCTTAATCCATTTGGTTATGAGAGCTACCTCGCGCTCAGATAAACGCTCATGGTGCTCTGGCGGTGGCATGAGGTCAATTTCATCATCAGTGGTGATGCGATACAGCATTTCGCTGCCCTCAGGATCACCTGGTGCTATAGCAGGGACTCCCGACTCGCCTGCCATTAGAGCTTCCTCAGGGAAGAGGTAGCTTACCCCGCCGCTTTTCTTCACGCCACCGTGACAGGCGATGCATTTCTGATTGAGGATTGGGCGAATATGCTCGTTATAGCTAATGATTTCGGGCAACGGTTTGGCACTTGTCTTTCCAGAACCAGCGAGGGCGGCAACAGCAGCGGTTGCCAGCTCGGGATGATTGAGGCTACCTCGGTTAGCGATAGCGATGAAGGGCATCTCATTAGAACCTGCTTCTTTACCTAAAGGTGGCTTGGGCGCTATAGCTTGGTCTTTAGTTTCCACGCTAGCGTCAGCGATCTCTACCGAAGTTTCTGGAGCAGGGTAAAGAGAAATGAACAGTCCGACGGCTAAGGCTGCTGCGAGTGCTAGGAGTCCGCGCCGATGCGAGCTTTGGGGGTGCTGAACGGCGACGGGTGCTGCTGGACTCGCTGCTTCTGAGAAGGTTATAACCTTTTCGCCTGCCTCTCTCCGAGCGAGCCCCCGTGTGTGCAGGGCAGAGACGAGGGCTGAGCGATCAGCTACGTAAGCGGCTGCTTCTTTGTCGGAGGAAATTAGATTTGTATATTCGTTTAACTCCTCATCAGTAAGAGTTCCTTCCTCCAGATTTAGGAGCCAGATTTCCAAGGTAACACGTTGTTTTGTGGTCATGAACGAAAGGGGTTAGCGACTAAGGCACGTAAGGAGGGATTGATGGAGGCGCTGAAAGATTTTGAAGAGAGCCTCCCGTGACTTATCTTGTTGTGGGAGTTCGGCGATCTCCGTTATTGTCATACCCTCTTCATAGCGGAGTCGGAGAAGTTCGCGCTTGTCGTCTGAAAGTTTGCTAACGCAGCTTTCTAGCTTTTCGCTCCGCCGATCAGATTGTGAGAGGATCGAGCTAGAGTGAAAGGCCTCCTCCAGCATTTGTGAGGCATAGGCTTGTTGTTTCTGCCCTTCGCGACCAATTTTCCGGCGATAGGAGAGCGATTGCCTTTTTGCAAAACCTAGTGACCAAGCTAGGAAGGGCCGGCTAGGATCAAAATGCCCACGCTTTGCCCACATAGCGGCACAAACTTCTTGAAAGATGTCGTCGGTATCAGTGGGTGAGTGGACGAGAGAATATATGATCCCGCGGATAGCGGCTTCATTCTGATTCAGCAATTCATCAAAGCGTCGTTCATCCATATAGTGGGGAAAAGGGGGATGGCTCGTCGATACCGGGTCCGATATCGGAATAAAGGAGTTCGAGCTGTAATGTTGGCGCATCATCATAGAGGAATTGCCACGGGCATGGGAAGATTGGACAGCACTTGACCAATATACGTAATCGCGTTAACCGCTAGGGGGAGGCCTTGCGGTTACCCTAGGCCCTGTCGGTTTGACCTATGCCGTCTAGAGGCATATCCCTATCGACTAGCATTGAATGTGCTGGAGAATGATGAGTGATTTACGTAATTTCCTAGCTCAGTCATTTGCTCGAGCAGAAGGCTTTCTCCCTCTTGAAACCTTTGTGAGTTTGGCCCTATACGACGAAAATTTCGGATATTACGGGAATAACATTGCCACCGTTGGTGGGAAGGAGGCCGACTTCGCTACAGCGATCACGCTGGATCCCGCTATAGGTAAGGCTGTAGCTCATTGGATAAGGGCAGAGCAGCTTTATTGGCGGCAGCTTTGCGGCAGCCGACTGCGATTCTCCCTAATCGAGATTGGGGCTGGTTCAGGAGAACTCGCTCTTCAGGTGATGAAACAATGGCAGTGGTTTCAACGAAGGAGTATGGACTACTGCATCGTCGAGACCTCCGCTCCTCTTAGAGATATCCAGGCTAAGCGACTACGAAAATACGGAGTGAGTCATGCTGAGAGTGTAGAGGCTGCGTTGGCGAGGGCTGAGGGAATCCCGCTGGTTTTTTCTAATGAGCTAGTGGATGCGTTTCCGCCAGTTGTGCTCCAGCGTGGGCACGGGCGATGGTTCGAAGTAGGTGTTGATTGGTCTGCGGAGAATGGTTTGCGAGAGGTCTTTCGCCCCTATGAACCAGATAGCAAGGATCCCTGTTTTTCCCTCCTCAGCAGTTCCTACGAGGATGACTGGCGAGAGCGCCAGCGTATCGAGCTGCAGCCGTCATTTTATCGGTGGTGGCAGAAATGGGCAGCTGGTAGATCCGAGCCTTTGAGTTTTCTCACCATCGATTATGGAAGACGGGCGGAGGCTTGGAGCAGGGCGGTCTCTCTTGGAGGGACTCTGCGGGGCTATTTTCAGCATGAACGTAAAACAGGCGGAGATATCTACCAACGTTTCGGGAAACAGGATCTCACGGTCGATGTAAACTTTAGTGATATCGAAAACTGGGGAAGGCAGCTCGGGTTTGCGCATCAGTGGCTGCAGACGCAAAGTGACTTTCTGGCAGGGGCCGGTCAGTCAGCGAGCTTGATGGCAGAAGAGGGGCCCGGTGAGCAGTTTCTGGTTCTCAGTCAGCGATTTACCGATCCATAGCCGCGCAGCTTAGGCTTGCCTACAGCCAAAAGCTTGGCAGGGTGGGCGAACCCTCTATGAAAGCGCAGTCGATCAAAAAATATCGCCCGTTCCCGCCTATTGATTTGCCTGACCGGTCATGGCCGAGTCAGCAAATCACGGACGCCCCTCAGTGGTGCAGTGTAGATCTGAGAGATGGTAATCAGGCGCTCCCTGTGCCGATGAGTGTGGATGAGAAGCTGCGTTTTTTCGATGTGTTGGTCGGGATTGGCTTTAAGCAGATCGAGGTAGGGTTTCCCTCCGCAGCTGATACCGAGTTCAATTTTTTACGAGCTCTCGTAGAGCAAAATCGTATTCCTGATGATGTGCAGATCCAAGTGCTGGTGCAGGCTCGTGAGCATCTGATCGATAAGACCTTTCTTGCTCTAGAGGGCGTGAAAAAAGCGATTGTCCACGTTTATAACTCGACCTCTCCCCTCCAGCGCCGCGTCACTTTCGGCGATGCTTCTAGAGACTCGATCAAAGAAATCGCCGTAAATGGTGTGCGCTTGGTCAAAGAGCGTTTGGACCGGTTACCTGATACTGAGGTTACTCTCGAGTATTCTCCAGAATCGTTTTCCGATACCGAAATCGATTACGCCCTTGAGGTCTGCAACGCGGTGGCGGATGTTTGGGAACCGACACCGGAGTGTCCGATGATCATGAATCTGCCGGCTACCGTAGAGTGGGCGACGCCCAACATTCATGCTGATCAGATCGAGTATTTTTGTCGACACGTGAAAAATCGCGAGAGTGTCATCATTAGCTTGCACACACACAATGATCGCGGGACCGGCACGGCGGCGACAGAGCTTGGCTTGTTGGCAGGTGCAGATCGTGTCGAGGGCACCTTATTCGGAAACGGAGAACGGACGGGTAATCTAGATGTCTGCACGGTGGCGCTAAACATGAATAGCCACGGGATTGATACAGGGCTCGATTTTTCTGATCTGGCGTCTATCCGCGCAGTTTACGAGGAAGTAACACGATTAGGTGTGCCTGAGCGACATCCCTATGCTGGCGAGCTAGTGTTCACTGCGTTTTCTGGAAGCCATCAGGACGCTATCAAAAAGGGGCTCGACCGTCGACAGCGCGAGCTTGCGGAAGTAGGCGATGAGGAATTGCCATGGGGAGTGCCCTATCTGACCATCGATCCACAGGATATAGGTCGCAGCTATGAAGCGATCATCCGCATTAACTCTCAAAGTGGTAAAGGTGGCGTTGCCTACATCCTTGACCGCGAGCATGGGTTTGACCTGCCTAAGACTATGCACCCGCAAGTCGGGATCTACGTCTCCGAGCAAGCCGACGAGGCAGGCCGCGAGTTGAGTAACAAAGAGATTGGAGACCTGTTTTTCCAGAGCTTTGTTAATGTCGAGGCTCCTCTCTCTATCCTGGACTACTGTCTCGATCATCAGGCAGGAGGTTCTGTCGCCTGCACAGCCAAGGTTTGTCTCAATGGCGCAACTCATGAAACGAAGGGGGAGGGGAATGGGCCGATCAATGCTTTTGTGCAAGCGCTTGACGAAATAGGCGCTAAGACATTTCGGGTTGTCGACTATAGGAGCCAGGCGTTGAGGGGCGGCTCTGATGCCGACTCCGCCGCCTATGTGCAAATTCAGAACAAGGAGAGTGGAGCACTCGTCTGGGGGTGTGGGATAGACGGATCGATCGAGAAAGCGGGCCTAAAAGCGCTCGTGTCAGCATACAATCTTCTGCAAACTGTTTGATTTATGAAAGCGAAACCAGCTGTCCTCTTCGACTTAGATGGAACTCTACTCGATACCTTGCAGGATCTTGCTACATCGGGGAACGAAGTGGTGAGAAAGCGAGGGTTTCCTCCCCATGAGCTGGATGCCTACCGGGTGTTTATTGGAAATGGGATGAAGCACTTGGTGAAAGCTATCTTTCCTGAGGGAAGCCAGCCAGAGACAGCAGAGGAGATCCAATCAGTGCTTCAGGATTATCGCGAGGCCTATGCGCGAAACTGGACGAAAACGACCGATCTCTTCCCTGGAACGGCTGAACTGCTAGATCATCTCGTCTCCTGCGGGATAGCGATTAGTGTCGTATCGAACAAAGCACACGACTTTACGGTGCGGTGCGTTGATCAGTTCCTTTCTGATTGGGAGTGGAAAGAAGTCATTGGCCATCGAGAAGGGCGCAGTAAAAAGCCTGATCCTGAGGGAGCTCTCGAAGCCTCCGCTGCTTGTGGAGTTGCACCGGAAAATTGCTTTTTCATAGGAGACTCAGATGTGGATATGCAGACAGCGGTGGCTGCCGGAATGCGAGCGATTGGGGTGAGTTGGGGTATGCGCAGTGCCCAAGAGCTGCGCGAGCACGGGGCAGAAAGAGTGATCGATCAGCCAAGTGAGCTCATAGCATTGCTGTAGACGAAAACGTCAGAGCCCACTTTTCCGATAGGGTTACCTCTTACCCGCACTTACGCCCGTATCAATACCTGCTGACCAGCTACAGGAGCATGGAGTTGCTCTTGAATACCACGATTCGAGACGGCACTCTGAAGCCTTGTCATCGGCTCTGAGTG
>JAHDIL010000123.1:5677-5939 GCA_020630835.1 Verrucomicrobiota bacterium | reverse complement strand
ACTCCCAGCCTCGATCAATATCATGCCGCTCTACGTGGAACCATTTATTCAGCGATTCGTCCAAAATCGCATCCGAAATAAGCTCTGATTCGGAGACTACTGAGTCGCCATGCTTGAGGAGAAGCCTCGGAGTGCACGACAGGAAAACCTGCCCCGCATCTTTTACATGCCGGCGCAGCAAGGCTATGTGCTCTCGCTGACGATTTTCTAGAAACCTCCTATATTGCTGATCGATCATTTCAGCATATTCCCGGTGTGAGTC
>JAHDIL010000123.1:0-5667 GCA_020630835.1 Verrucomicrobiota bacterium | reverse complement strand
ACGGGCCGGCTAGAATGGCATCAAGTTGAGCTTTTGCGACAGTTTGATGTATGCAGGTTTGCAGACTACGCCCCAGCTGCGAAAGAATTAGAGTGCTAGCAACGAAATCTACAGGCTCTGAAAACGTCGGACTTGCTTTCCAGCGCGGATTCGCACGACTGAGAGCAAGTGCCAACTCCTCTAGTCGCTGTCGGAGTCTAACCCCCGGCACCGGCAACTCCTCGCACAGCTTCGCTGCGAGGTCCGTCACATCCTCCTGCAGGAGATAGAGAGTCTTGCTGAGTTGCCCGTGTTGATTGGCGATTTTCGCTTCATCCATCACCTGCCAATCAAGAAGTTTCAGTGAGTCGAAGACGTCAAACAACCCTGAAAGCGGCAGATCCCCCCCCTGCCCTGCCCCTACAATCAAACAGCCGCTGGCGGAAGAGGGCAATGCCTCCTTCATCATCTCCGCTAAACGCTGATAGCAGTGTGATTTGCTCAAATTTACAGTATTCCCGCGGGCATGGCGGCTATTCTCAGCTTTCGCCAGGAATTCTGGCGGCTCTGCCGTCACATTGAATGCACTTCGAATAGTGTTCACGAGGAATAGCGGTTATGATATATCCAACCCCTGCTGAGGCTCTGTATCTGAACTCAGCGTTCGCTCTAACCATAACCGCTATGAAAACCTCCCGCGAGCATGGATTGGTTTCCTTTACCGATATTCCCCGAAGGTAGCCTATCCAACTCAGTCTTCACTACAGTCTGGGTAGGCGTGATGGTTTCCTTCTTCAATCTTCGCTTGGGCTGGGTCTACTCAGGACTCGTCGTCCCGGGATACCTAATCCCACTGGCGATGGAGAAACCATGGGTTGCCGTTGTCGTCATTTTTGAAGCGATTCTCACCCTATGGACAGTCAGGGGCATGATGTATCTGCTGCCCAAACTTGGTCTTGCGTGCGAGTGGTTCGGTCGAGATCGGTTTTTCGCCATGATCTTGGTAAGCGCCTTTTACCGCCTGACATTCGATGTCTGGCTACTCCCCGCTCTAGGAGTATTTCTGCGCGATCAACTCGGTATCGTAGCCGATTTCTCCAACACTTTACACTCGTTCGGCCTTATTGTGATCTGCCTGCTTGCTAATCAGCTTTTTAAAACCGGGGTATTACGCGGGGCTATCCCATTTCTTGTCACAAGCGGCATCACCTGGATCATCATTCGCTATGGTCTGATGGAATTCACGAATTTCAATATTACGAGCCTCAGCTTTCTCTACGAAGATGTCGCGGCGTCGATCTATGCCGCTCCGAAAGCTTATATTGTTCTCATCACCGCCTCGATCATCTCTTCCTGGATGAATCTACGTTATGGCTGGGATTTCAACGGCATCATGATCCCAGCTCTACTTTCTTTGCAGTGGTATGAACCTCTTAAGATAGCCACGTCCATTTTTGAAGCCCTCATCATTCTCTACGCTTCGATGCTCCTCCTAAAAATTCGGCCTTTCAACCAAATGACAATGGAGGGAGCCAGGAAAGTCATGCTTTTTTTCACCGTCAGTTTGGTCTACAAAATGCTGGTTGGTTGGGGCCTCTACTTGATAGCGCCAGAGGTCAAATCGACAGACTACTATGGCTTCGGGTATCTGCTCCCCACCTTGATGGCCATCAAAATGCATGCCCTAAATAAGGTCGCACACCAAATTCGAATTGTAGTCCAAGTGTCTCTCCTATCAGTCGTGGCTGCCAATATCGTCGGATTCGCTCTCCTGCTCGTGCCTCCATTTTTCGAGACTACGCCGCGTGCCACCCCCTTTGAAAGCTCTCCTAATTTGGTCAAAGAAAACAAGCCCGCTTTTGATATCTATCGGGACAACGCTTTTGCCCTTCTCATTCCCGAGGTCGATCAAACCGCAATGGTGAAACGTCACGAAGCAGCCCATCACTTCGAGCGGCTAATCTCAGAAATGCTTAGCCCTGCCCCCTCACAAGAAACCGTCAAAAAGCTTCTGTCCCGATGTCAATGCCAGGCGAAAGAAAGCGAAGATGGCTTAATAATACTCACCTCACTGGTGGAAGGACGTGAGCTCTTACTCGTCATAAACCCAAGAGCTGCCAACCAGCTCCTCGTCAAGGCCCCGTTATTCCGGGAAGATGTATCATTGATCCCCACCACTTGGAGTCTATCCAAAGCCCTCGCTCCTCGCCTTCTGCTGCTAAGCGATGATTATCAGAATCTATCCGAAAATACCCTTCACCCCTTTGTTGCACGACTTCACGATCAGTATGCCGATGGAGGGATACTTGAGATATCTACCTCTCTAGACAGCTCCGAATCGCTAGTTCTGAGCAAGCTACCAAGAGATCTCAACCTGGCACCGCTTCGTGAAAAAATTCCGGACTTAAAAATCATCTGGTCCTCCCGATCGGAGCTTAACCTAGCCCCTCTCCCTATCCACGGCGGATATCTGAAGCTTTCCGTTCCCCTATCTACTTTCATCCATACCCAGACAAAACATTTATCCGACTCCGAAGGGGGCAAGGCTAACTTTGATGACCTCGTGGCACTGACCCATCCCGTATTCGGAGAGACTCAGGACAAGTATTCGCCTCCCACATTAGGAGAACTCCGAATGATGCGTGATCTCATCATTCAGCCCGCTCTAGCTTTCTCTAACCATAGTGAAGCTAAGGGCACCCTTTCGCTCCTAAGGTATCACGCCGCATTCCTGGATTATAAACTTACGGTATTCGATGACCTTCTTTTTCTATCTGACATCTCTTCCCCAGCAAGATTCCGAGGCGGTTTAGCGCTGCGGATCCCATCACTCCATGACAACGCGGAACGCAAGCCCCTCAATGTCCTGCAAATCCCGTCACGCTCCTTTGCCGATGGCCTAGTCCGTCACTCTATTGCCTCCCTCCTAAAGCAGTCGTCTGATATCGTAATCTGGGCACAGACAAAAAGTGACAGCAATTCACAAGGGCTCACCGAGCTGACTCGTTTCGACAACAAGAATTCAATACTCCACCTCTCGCACGAGTCTGTATTACGAGCAAAACAGAAACGAAAACTTGCCGTGCTCCAACTAGCCTCGCTAGCACCAGAAGAGAGCGAAAGTAAGTTCACCGATGACATACTAATCGTATCGAATGACTACTCGTCTACGGGAAACATTCCTGAAACGATTAGTGCGTGGAAGTCTAAAATTACTAAAGAAGGGTATGCCGCCACCGTCGTCGACACCCAACAAGATCAGGCCGATCTAGCTATTGGAGCGAACTTGCAGGATACAGCAATGTATCTTTCCGGCGGAAACCATGCTTTCGCAAAAGTTTGGCTATCCCCTGCCTTGAAATCTTCTTTCGGGCCTGTTGAAGACTATACCAATGAAAAGAAGCGCCTTCGCTCCCTCAGCATCAAAGAGCGAGAGATCACGAATATCAGCCCAATCCAAATGCATCCGAATCCTAACGGTCTAAAAACATTAAAAAACACCCTTAGCCGATACCGCTCCACCAGAAACATACTTATTCTATCGAATTTGCAAAACAACGCAGACATAGAACTACAGATGTGGACATCTCGATTTTTCCAAACACCTAGCCTAGCACTAGTCAACAAATACGGAAAACCGTTCCTGCTCGTAAATCTTTCTGAATTTTCTACCAGCCTCACAACAACCGCCGACCGCACAACGATCGATCAGTGGCTTCTGGAGCAATCAACGTTTCTGGAGTCGCCTAAGAACCAATGAGAAGACGCGTTGTCAGAATACTGATAGGGCTAGCCGTGTTCGCTACAGCGCTCACCGTGATCAGTTCCTTTATCTCTACCATTCGAGACTACTTCCTCAATGATTCAGCTAGTGCGCCCACCCAGGGAACCCTTTACTCATCAGAGTATGATCGCACAAAGATGTTTTCCGGTAAGGACTCTGACTACGTAATCTTTCGCCTACCTCCTACAGCTGCTGAATTTCGGATCAGCTCTCAATTGATCACTCCCACTGAGAAGATCACTTCTAGCCCACCGAATACTGAACACAGTTATAGCATTGAGTGGAGCATGAGAGATGATAACTCAGGCAGTCCTCAGGAAGTAACTCATGTCCAAACTTCATCCCCGCAGCAACTGCCCAGATTCGGGAGGGTTGACGGAAAACCATCACTCTCCGCTTTCCCCGTTAAGTCATTCGAAGTCGAGCTCGAAGAAAGAAGGACTCATATCGTTCGCGTGCGGGCAAAAATGCAAAATTCAGCCATAGATGACAGCTATGTTGTGATTCGTATTTCCGTTAAGCAAGAGCGATCACGCCGCAAACTTGCTTACTTTTGGCAACGTATGCGGGGGGACAAACGTGAAAAACTCGCCTCCACCTCTATCTTCGGTTCCGAATCTCTCACGTCTAAAGAACGAGAGGCTCTGTTTCAAAACCGCTGGACTCCCGTAGGACCAACTGGGATAGAGGGCGACAACTTTCAAACCACTTTAATCTACACTCTTCGTGAACCACCTCTCGCAAGTGATATAGAGAGTCCCGACGTCATCCCAGATCGAGAGAGCCTTATTGTCGGCCCAAATTTCAGGGCCGTAGTTCCTATCTCAGAACCTGACACCTACACTATTTCCTTGACCCCGACTACCCCATCGAAACAAATCGATTCTATTACCATGGCCATTTACGACAAACAAATGCGCCGTCAATCGTTTCGCTGGAAGCCTCTCGAGCAAAACCTGACTACTGAAATTTTTCTTCCCTACGGTCTCGTAGAACTCTCTACTGAACACCAAGCGATCATGCGTATCCAAGATTCCGAGGGACACTTTCTAGATGCGGAACCATCAGTGATCAGATGCTGGGACGTCTCAAAAAAACCGGTATCTTTTGGGCTTCCTGATCTCAGCATTCTAAAACTCATTGCTCGCAAAGGATCGGCCAAGGCCAAGAGTTTCAGGATCACCTGGAAAAGCGAGCAAAAATCCGAAGCTGAGAGTTTACCTTTGCTCGACGACGTATCCGCTTTTGATAGGTTGATCCAGGGCGTAGGGGACTTTACCGTTTGGGAGAAAAGCGAATATGTGCTTACTCCCCCTCCCTGGGCAGATTCGATTTCAGTTTCCGCCGAGGAACCTGTCTTCGTTCAGTTCTTCAAAAGACCTCGGAGAATGACCCACAAAACAGTTGTCCCTGATGACTATGATTTAGAGGATCTCGAAGGCAAAAAGCAACCTGTCTGGTTCAGCGCTCGCCCACATGATTACCACCAGCGCATCTTGAATGGGGAAAGTATGCTACTGCTGACACAGCGACGACTCCCCGAGGAAAATATCGACCTAGCCACTGGCACCTATCACTGGGAGGAAATCTCTGAGACCCCGTCACGCCAAGGATGCTACCTCTTAATAGACTTACTAGAGGACGAAGAAATCAGAGAAGAAGCGAAATCCATCCTCTATGCCAGAGTGCCGCTTAACCAAACCATAGGGCTAAATCAAGCACAGTCTCCTTCGGCCGCAGAATTCCCTTCTCGCCGCCTTATTTATAGAAAAGAGGGGGAATCCCCAACTACCCTAACGTTCGCCACCAATTTGGGTCCACTAGGACCGCCTCACACATGCTCCGCATCTCGTGGAGAAATCCCCACCTATTCCGGGCTAAAAACCTGACGATTACCGCGGACA
>JAHDIL010000122.1 GCA_020630835.1 Verrucomicrobiota bacterium | reverse complement strand
GACCAAAGCCGTCATTACCCGGTTGGCCAACATTGCTAAAGAACACCTCAAAATGGAAAGTCTCCCCGACCATCTCCTGCTGCGGAAGGCCCTCTGTGATGCGCCCCGCCCCCACAGCGTCGGCCTCAGGGCTGGCTCCCAACTGATTGTCTGAGCCATCACCTACCTGCTCATCGCGATAATACCCCAGATCCAGCCCATCTTTCCGCGCATCGGGGTGGGTCTCAGGCTGGTTGGTATTAATCCGCACAAATGGCACTGGAGCATTGTCCCCGGCTTGCTGCACATCACTGTCTGTCGGCACACCTGAAGCGGTGAACAAAACACGTGGCTCAAGCGCCTCAGCAAAAAGCTCACGCTGGCGAGCTTCTTTAGCTCTCTTCGGCTTACCTGATGAACGGCGGCGACGCAAACGCTGCATCCAGTCACGTCGGGCACGCATGCGCGCGCGAGCAAAATACCAATCTTTACGAATTTCAGAATCAGTTCGAGGGGTCATAGGAATGTAAAAGGAGAGATGTGCACAGAGAGGTCTAGGCGCAGAGGCGCCCTGACGACAAATACTCCATTATTTGGAGCGTTTGTGAAGCATAAAAGTCACACGAAGACGGCTTTATTTGTGACTTTTTTATCTGTCCAACTACCTCAAAGCCAGTAAGGTGACCCCGAGCACGGCTGCAATAGCTCCCAACCAAGCCAAAAGCCGAGGCCGATCTCCATCTATCCCCCATGTGAGCGGCATGAGAATAATGGGTGTCGTAGCAGTCACCGCCAACACTAGCCCACTGGGAGTGGACTGCAGAGCCCACTGAAAGCAACTGACACCAACCACCGGACCAAGAGTGGCTGCACCAAGTAGTATCGGGAAAAATTTCACCTCCTCGGTAAAATTGACCTCGCCCCTTGCTACTACGTGTCGATTTTTACCACGACTCGCTAGGCGCCAAATTAGCATGGCCCCACAAGCAAAAACCCAACCCGCCATGACTCTCTGACCAGCCGCGCTAAAGCCAGTCAGCCCCACGCCCACCTCAAGAGCTACCTCCTCAGCCTTTCGCGAAATAACCGCTCCCGTCCCCTGCCCCCAGCCGGCGATAGCTGCCGCAACCGTGCCTCCCACGAGCTGTGCCCGGCTAGTTGGAGTGTCCAAGCCTCTCTCCACTCGCGACCTCAGGGCGAGAGCGACTCCCGTCAGAATCAATGCTGCCAGCGCCAGATCAACAGCACTCGGCAACACATTCAACCACAAGGCCTCCGTAATCATGCCAAAGACGGGAGCGCTGCAAAGTGCAATGAGAATAGTCAGACGAGATCCAAGCTTTTCATAGGCAGTAAAGAGAGCAACATCTCCCACCCCGAAACCAACCAATCCGCTAAGGAAAAGCCAAGCGAACGGCGCCTGATGCAGGGTATCCCGCTGCCAAACCCCTATGATAACGATAAAGATGAGCACGGCTAGACTCAGCCGTAGCCAATTCCCCATGATAGCTCCGTAGCGAACGGCCACGCGCTGTCCGGTGATCGCAGAGAAAGCGAACAGTATGGCGGTGAAAATCGCGGCGGTCATCGGAAAGCCAAAGCCTAAAAGAAGCGAAGGGAAAGCTCAAGCACAGCGAACTTGCTATTCCCGGAAAATTCGCGAATGAAAATCCTCTTTTTTCGTGTATAGGCTGTTTCCCGTATGGCGCCAACACGATGAGGCGGATCGGGAATTTGCACCTTTCTATCCCATGGCCCGCTCTCAAAAACCTCGTGTCGCCATCGTCGGACGCCCGAACGTGGGTAAGTCTGCGATTTTTAATCGCTTAGCAGGACGACGGATATCGATCGTTCATGACCAACCAGGAGTGACACGTGATCGTATCGCTACCGAAGTTACGCGAGCGGAGATACCCTACGAGCTCACTGACACTGGCGGCATAGGCGCTACGCTAGATGATGGTTTCGCTGATCAGGTGCGCGCCGAGGCGGATATTGCTATATTCTCAGCAAATCTCATCCTCTTCGCAGTTGATGCTCGGGATGGTATTCACCCAATTGATCGCGAGTTGGCAAAGGTCTTACGCCAAGGTGAGTCCAAGGTCCTACTGGTGATAAACAAGGTAGACACGGCTAAAACAGAAAACGACACAGCAGAATTTGCGGCACTTGGTTTTGAGCGCTCCGTAAGCGTGTCGGCTGCTCATGGGAGAAACTTCTCTCACCTCGAGAAATCCATCGCCGAACAGGTGCGCCCCTTCGCAGTAAAGGAAGATGTAAACCGTGATGAAGCCCCGGTTAAGGTGGCCATCGTAGGACGCCCAAATGTTGGCAAATCCTCGCTGATCAATGCGCTCATGCGGGAGGAGCGCTCCATCGTATCCGACGTAGCCGGGACCACGCGCGATTCTGTGGATGTGCCTTACGAGCGCGATGGGAAGCCCTACCTGATGATCGATACCGCAGGCATCCGCAAGCGAACAAGACGTGACTCCTCGGTGGAGGTGTTCTCCGTAATGCGCTCGGAAAAAGCCATCCGACGCAGCGATATCTGCCTGCTGGTGATCGATGCCTCTTCAGGTGTGGTCTCGCAGGACCGCCGCATAGCCAAAATTGTTCTCGACTCGAACAAACCCTGCATCGTGCTACTCAACAAGTTCGACCTCTATCACCCCGATGCTGACTTCAAGGATAGGATCGAGCATTTCCGCGAAGAGCTTGGGGACGATCTCTTCTTCCTGCCTTACGCCCCCAAAGTCGCGATCTCTGCGAAAAATCGAGAATATCTAGGCAAGATTTTCCGCGCCATTGAGGACGTGGTAGCGTCTGCCGAGCAGCCAGTCCCCACTGCTGCACTGAACACGCTACTGCAAGAAGCCATTACACGGAATCCTCCTCCTGTTAGGAAAAACCGACGGCTCAAGCTGTTGTATGCGACACAAATCCGCGAGGATGAACCCCGCCCCGTGCCGGTGCCGGAGTATATGTTGTTCGTGAACTACGCAAATCTGCTGACTCGGACGTATGAGCGATTCCTAGAGAACAGGATACGCGCCCATTATCCGATGGAGGGTCTCCCCTTCGTCTTTCATGTGAAATCGAGGCAGGGCCGCAACAACGATGAGAAAGATAACCGATCGTCGAGCAAAGCGAGATCAGGGAGCAAAGGACCGGCCAAAAAGTCGCGCCGACCAGCCGGAAAAAAAACAGCCAAGCGGAAAGGCCCCAAACGGAAGTGATCAGTCTGCCTGGAAATGCCGTGTGCGCAGGACGATCCGATCGACAGGTTCAGCATGATTTGTTGAAACATACTGACGGAACTCATTCCAGGAAAATAAATACTCGCCCAATCTGGGGGCTCCCTCTTTTGGGGTCACTTTAAATGCCGCCATTAACCGCTGCCGATCATCCGTAAAATCGAGGTATTGCACCTTCACCTCTGTGTTAGCAGCTTCGCGCTCGGCAAGAGCTGCCTGGAGCTGAGCCCTGAGAAAAGTTTCATAGTCCTCATTCATCTCCGGAGGCGCCGCCACCTCTGAGGCACTGGCCGTCGCATCGCTGATTCCTGCCCCTGCTTGCTCTGACGGCTGAGGGACTACCTCGACTGCGCTGGAGTCCGCGGCGGCCTCTGACTTCTTTTCCTCAACAGGTTCATCTTGGTCGGATATTTCTTGCTCTTCCCCCGCAACAACGAGATCGGCACTGGAGGTTTCCGCCTCACCACCGAAAGCCTTCTTAATCGTCCCCGTCAGAGCGTTGGCTAGGTTCGGACCAAAATGGGTGATCGCAAAAAGCAGCCCGAACACGGGTAGCAACAGCAGGAGACCGGTTATCTGCCCTCGGACGCTCTTAGGGGTAGAAACCATGTCTGACTCTGGCGCCTTCCTACTTTCCACCGTAGCTGGCGGCTCATCCGAGCCTTGCTCGCCGTCTTGGTTAGGTTTGCCTTCCTGATCTTTCACAACAGCGGAAATTAGACAGCTCGAGGCTTGTTTCCAGCGAAAAAAACGCTACCTTCGCCGCCCTTCCCCATTGCACCACAATTTAGCCTGACTCTTTCGACCCATGCCACGCGTTTATTTACGAACATACGGTTGCCAGATGAACGAGCGCGACTCCGAACAGGTCGCCCAAATGTTCGTCGAGCGCGGTTTCACCATCACGCAGCAGTCTGAGGATGCCGACGTGATCCTGCTCAACACCTGCTCAGTGCGCGATCAAGCAGAACAGAAGGCGTTGGGTAACATGCGGCACCTCGGTAAACATCGTCGCCACCGCCCTAACCTAGTCTATGGCTTTATGGGATGCATGGCGCAAAGCCGTGGTCAAGATCTCATCAAAGATGTCCCTCATCTCGATCTAGTAGCCGGGACACAGAAATACCATCGAGTAGTCGATCACGTAGAAGAGATTATTCGCAAGAAGGAAGCGAATCAGATGGATGACCTCCGCTTTTCCATTGTCGACATTGACGAGGAGGAAGAATCACAGAACACGATCAGCTCTCACGTAGACAAAAACTTTAAGATTAGTGAGTTTGTTAGCATCATGCAGGGGTGCAATATGAAGTGCTCTTTCTGCATCGTGCCTTACACCCGTGGCGGAGAGCGCGCCCGCCCCATCCAGGATATCGTAGACGAGTGCCAGCGCCTCGTCGATAGCGGCGTGCGTGAGGTCACTTTACTGGGCCAAATCGTTAATTTATATGGGCGCCACGAATTCCCCAAAGTAGATGGAAAGAGCCCCTTTGTGCAACTGCTAGAAGCCGTTCACGAAGTCAATGGCCTCGAGCGTATCCGCTTCACCTCCCCTCACCCGATCGGGTATAAGGAGGACGTCATCCACGCCTTTTCCTATCTGCCAAAGCTTGTCGACCACGTCCATTTTCCCATGCAGTCTGGATCTGACCGCATCCTGAAGAAAATGCGTCGTCCCTATAAGGCCCAACGCTTCATCGAAATCTGCGATCAGATGAAAGCCGTGCGCCCTAATATCGCCATTTCCACAGACATTATCGTGGGATTCCCGGGTGAAACAGAGGAAGACTATCAACTGACGAAAGAGGCCGTTAAGCACGTGCAATTTGATCAGGCCTTCGTCTTCCGCTATTCACCGCGCAAGGATACGCCAGCTGCGGAGATGTAAGTTCAACTACCTGAGCGCGTGAAAGATGAGCGCAATCAGGATCTACTGAAGCTCGTGGATGAGATCGTAGAACGTAAGAATGAGGAGCATGTCGGCACGGTCCAGCAGGTCTTGTGCGAGGGCCCCAGCCGCTACAATAAAGAGCGCCTATCTGGTCGAACCGGCACGAATCGTATCGTGATCTTTGATGGAGACGCCCATCGCATGGCAGGTAAGCTATTCGACGTGAAGATAACTGAGTCAACCGGACACACTCTATACGGTGATCCGGTGCTGAGCTCTTGAGAAAACGCTTGCTGATCCGAGCCCCTCGGCGTCTAGTCGAACCGCTGCTCAGCTCATGGAAATTCCCCTCATCCAAACTCTCCACGATTTCATCTATCGTCCTGGACTCAGTCTGTCTGCTATGGGGCTACTGGTGGGTTTCTGGCTGCTCGCCTCGCACGTGGCTGTGCTGATCAAGCCTGAGCCTGTTTCCGGCTTCTTAAAGGCGCTCCCGCGCAATGAAAAATTGGGGGCGTTCATCATGGGGGCCGCATTTCTATGGGCTTTTGTTCTGGTCAGCGGTAAAGATCTGGGAGAATTCCACAAATACCGTCCGCAAGCGCAGTTTTTGGTCATGGGCATAGGCGCGGGCATGATCTTTCTCGTCAAGGAATTCACGGCTGTGCGAGGCTTGGGTTTCCTGATGATTTTGGCGGCGACGCCTATGCTCAATTCCGCCTTTCTGGAGCCGCCATTGAGCCGCCTGCTTCTTGTCGCACTCGCCTATGGCATTGTCATTCTCGGGATTTTCCTCATTGGTAAGCCCTATCTCATGCGTGATGCGATTGCTTGGTTAACACAGCAAGAGCCA
>JAHDIL010000121.1 GCA_020630835.1 Verrucomicrobiota bacterium | reverse complement strand
TGACGGGCATATTTTCTGCACCGAGGATCAGTTGCGTGATGAGTTTAAGGACTGCGTCGCTTTGATTAAAGAGGTGATGGCGATTTTTGGCCTCGAGACGAAGTGCCGTGTCTCTCTTCGTGATCCTGACAGTGATAAATATATCGGTGCTGCCGAGCTTTGGGACAAGGCGGAAGCTTGTATCACTGATGTAGTCGAGGAACTGCAGATCGAACACACGATTGGCATCGGCGAGGCGGCATTCTATGGACCGAAGCTCGATTTCATGGCCTTTGACGCATTGGGGCGTGGTTGGCAGTTGGGGACGATCCAGACTGATTTTAGCTTGCCAGAGCGTTTTGAACTGGAATACACAGGATCGGATGGTGGTAAGCATCGCCCCGTTATGATCCACCGCGCCGTCTTTGGTAGTATCGAACGTTTCATGGGCCTTTTGATCGAGCACTATGCTGCCGACTTCCCTCTATGGTTAGCGCCTGAGCAGATCCGTCTTCTACCGATAACTGAGGAGCAAATTCCTTTCGCGGATGAGGTGGCGGCCAAGCTGAAAAAGCTCCGGTTTCGTGTCACTGTTGATGCGGCTTCTGATCCTCTGGGCGCCAAGATCAAGAGGGCTAGACACGGATTGATTCCGGTGATGGGTGTCATTGGTCAGCGAGAGGCAGAGGCTAAGTCTATAGCCGTTCGCTCGCGGAAAAATGGTGAAGAAGGAGCTATGGAAGTTGATGCATTCGTTGAGCGGCTCCTCGAAGAGCGCGCTGTTGTTGACGCCTAATCTATTCCTATAGTTTTATGTCAGTCGAGTTGAAAGCCGATCCACAGAGCGCTAGCGATACGCGCAATATCGCTCTGCATACAGTGGGGATCGATCGTGTTTTTTACCCTGCCGAGATTTCCGGTTGGGATGGAGAAAGTGGAGAGTCGCAGAGCACCCAAGCAGAATTTAGCCTTTCTGTATCCTTGGCAGCTGACAAGCGTGGTATCCATATGAGCCGCCTGATTGAGCTGCTTCATTCGTGGGAGCACGGGTTTAGTCCAGCGGCTACCATCGACTTTTGCGAAGCTATGCGCGCTGGCCAGGGGGCGGAGGAGGCCAGAGTGAGTCTCCAGTTTATGTGGTTCACATCAGCTCCAGCTCCCGTGACCGAGAAGCCCGCGTTGCAGGGCATCCAGACAGAATGGCAGGTAGATTCGCGGGATGACGGTTTTATCGTTGGTTATCGTTTGCGTATACCTGTAACGACGCTTTGCCCATGCAGTCGTGATATCAGCGACTACGGTGCGCACAGTCAGCGTAGCTGGGTTGATGTCTCCGCCCACTGGGGGAGTGCTGAGGAGGTCGTAGCGCCCTCGGAGCTCTATCACTTACTAAAAGATAGCGCATCTGCTCCCGTTTTTCCTCTGCTCAAAAGAGAGGATGAGCGGCATGTGACGATGCAAGCCTATGATAACCCCTCTTTCGTAGAGGACGCTACGAGGAGTGTATTCGATCGGATTTCATCAGACGGCCGTTTTGGCATGTTTCGTCTGCAAGTGCGCAATGAGGAGAGTATCCATGCGCACGATGCTTTTGCTGAGATTCACTCATGAACGCACTGTGAGGAGCAATGATAACAAAAGTTCTCATATTTGGTATCCGTCTCTATCAGATCTTTCTCTCACCTGTTTTAAAGTTTTTTAATGGTGGGCGCGGCACCTGCCGTTTCGAGCCGAATTGCTCGCGCTATGCCATCCATGCTTTGCGACTTCATGGGCCCTGGCATGGCAGTTGGTTAGCTATCAAGCGGATTTCTCGGTGTCACCCATGGGGAGGGTGTGGCTACGACCCTGTTCCAGAGCGGGGCTGTGGCTGTGGGAGTAAAGAGTGCGGCAATAAATGAAGCTACCCTATCAGCCAGGGGTAAGGATCGCCGTGATTAATCCTGGTGGGCGCGATCCTTACATCGACTATGGCGAGGGTGTGCCCCCTTACCAGAAGGGCAGACACGCACCGGTCAACTTTCATGCGTTTGCGGCTTGCACGGGAGGAGCGTTCTTCCAGAGTATAGAAGATTTTCTCGATCAGCGAGAGCGCTTCGATGCGGTGCTCTTGCTGATCCGGCGGCGGACGTGGGTGACATACCGGGCATTTCAGCGTCTGAGTAACGCGGGATGCCGCATAGCTATTGCTTGGAAAGAATGTGCGCCCCACCAGATAGCGGGGCAGCTTGGCTCTTTGCGCGCGCGGCATAGCTACAAAAAACTGATTCGCGAGAGCGAAATGATCTGGTCCGCCTCACACGTGTTGCCACCTTCTCTGAATGCCGTTTCTGATGATGAATGGGCCGCGAAAACCCATTTTATTCCGACTCCGTATCCTCTTGAGTTGAGCCATTGGGACTATTCGGTGCCTATCGGAAACCGTTCCGGTATCATGATTGGCACGCGAGAGTTCGCGACGCCATCCAGGCGTCATCGCCAGGCTATTGAGACAGCGGCCAGGCTCGCTCACGAAATCAGTGTCCCGCGAGTGACGGTGATCAATACGGAAAAGAAAAGAGGTCAGGATCATTTGGCACCGCTAAAATTGCTTTTCCCGGCTGGCTGCTTACGTATCATCGAAGGCGGCATGCCTTACCAGGAATACATGCGGGAGCTGGCTAGCCATAGACTGATCCTGCAGGCTGACGAAAGCAGTGTGCCAGGCCAGGTGGCTGGTGATGCGCTATTGGCTAGAACGCTGTGCTTTGGAGGGAATTCAACGATCGAGAGCTTAGTTTTCTCAGACGCTTCGCTGCAGGACTGTCTCGCTGGAGGCGAGCGATATGCGCATCTTTGCCAGAGAAGTCTAGACCATGCCATCGATGCGGTCAGTTATCGAGCTGGGGCGCGACGAATCGAGGCATTGTTTTCAACTCTCTCGTGATGAGAAACCTTGATATATAAGACAAAAAAGCCCTTTTAAAGGACGAGTCTATGATAAGCTTTCGTCATCATGGATATCCCCACCCAAGATTACGAATTACTCGGCAAATTCTATTTAGGTCGCACCTATGACCTTGGAGAGAAATCATTACAGGACGAACTGGTTTTATATGACTCGAAAGACCTAGTCACTCACGGAGTTGTCCTCGGGATGACGGGATCTGGAAAGACGGGTTTGTGTATAGGACTGCTCGAGGAAGCAGCCATGGACAATGTGCCTGCTATCGTCATCGATCCGAAGGGAGATATTGCCAACTTGCTGCTGACTTTCCCTGATCTTGCGCCTGCCGACTTTGAACCATGGGTGAATGAGGATGATGCGCAGAAAAAAGGCCGAACCAAAGAAGAGCATGCCACTAAAACAGCCGAAATGTGGAAGGAAGGCCTCGCTAGCTGGGGGCAGGGGCCGGAGCGGATCCGCGAGTTCCGCGATAAAGTCGATTTGACGGTCTCCAGCGCAGGACTACCAGTGTCCATTCTCAGCTCTCTGGATGTGCCTGAGTTCGAAGTTCTCGATGATGCTGAAGCTCTTGCTGAGCGCATCGAGTCGACCGTCTCGAGTTTGCTTTCCCTTGTCGGGATGGAGGCTGATCCGATTCAGGATTCCGAGCATATTCTCCTATCCAACATCTTTGCTCAAGCTTGGCAGGCTGAGCAGGGGGTGACCCTAGAAAGCTTGATTCGGCATATTCAGGTTCCTCCTTTCGATAAAATCGGCGTGATGGACCTGGAGACTGTATGTCCTGAAAAGCAACGAAAGGGCTTAGCTATGAAGATGAACAATCTTCTGGCTTCTCCCGGCTTCTCCAGTTGGCTGAAAGGAGAACCGCTCGACATCAAGCGCATGATGCACACTCCTGAAGGGCAGCCGAGGATTTCGATTTTCTCTATTGCTCACCTCAATGACAGCGAGCGCATGTTCTTTGTTTCGCTCCTGCTTAATCAGATGTTGGGCTGGATGCGATCACAGACAGGGACGACGAGCCTTCGTGCGCTCCTCTATATGGATGAAATATACGGGTATCTGCCGCCATCAGCGATGCCGCCATCCAAGAAGCCGATGATGACTATGCTCAAGCAAGCGCGTGCGTTCGGTTTGGGTGTATTGTTAGCGACGCAGAACCCTGTCGATTTGGATTACAAGGCTCTATCTAATATTGGAACGTGGTGGCTAGGTCGCCTGCAGACAGAGCGTGACAAAGCACGAGTCCTCGATGGGTTGGAGGGGGCTGCGGCTGACAACGATAGTCAGTTTGATCGTTCGAAGATGGAGCAGCTGCTCGCTGGTCTGGGAAGTCGCGTTTTTCTCATGAATAACGTCCACGATGATGGACCAGTAGTTTTCCATGTTCGATGGGTGATGTCCTACCTGACGGGGCCGTTGGCTCGCCGGCAGATCAAAACCCTGATGGACGGAAAGCGGAAAGCTCTCGAGTCTACCCAGGCAGCGGCTCCCGCTCCAGCGGCAGCAGCTCCGAAAGAGCCCGAGTTGCAGACGCTCCGTCCGAAGATGCCTCGTGGTGCTATTGACCGATTCATCCCCTCGGGGCCTGAAGTTCCTGGGAAAGAGATCCAATATGTTCCTGCCATCCTACGTGTCGGTGAGGTCCGCTACAGCGATGCGAAGAAAGGGATCTCGGGGGCGGAACAAGTGGTGTTGGTCAATCAGATCGATCGAGAATCTGGCGAGCCGAGTTGGAACAAAACGGTAGATCTACCCAACAGCCTCAAGCCTTCTCAACTGGGAGAGGATCCAGTGGATGATGCGAGTTTCGCACCACTGCCTCAGAGTCTGCTGGACTCCAAAATGTGGACGCAGCTCAACAAGGATCTAGTAGACTGGCTCTATGGGAATCACAGCGTAACGATCTACAAAAGCCCGTTGACGGGCCTCTACTCAAGCATAGGAGAAAGTGAAGGAGATTTTCGCGGGCGTCTCGCTCATGAGGCGCATGAGATACGCGATGAAAAGGTCGAGGAGTTAGCCGAAAAATACGAAAAGAAGATCAAGACGATCGAGGACCGAATTGGCCGAGCTCTCGACACGGTTGCGGAGCAGAAAGCGCAAGCTAATAGTGCCAAGCTGGATACTGCGATGCGGATCGGGGGCACGATTTTGGGAGCTGTTCTAGGGCGTAGGATTGGCTCGCGCAGCCGCAGTGCTATGTCCGGTGCATCGCGTGCGTGGAAGGAGAGTCGTGACGTGAGCCGAGCCGAGGATAAGGTGGAAGATTTGCAGGAAGAGCTGGAGGAGCTAGAGCAGGAGTGTAAAGAGGAGGTGGCAGAGCTTCGCGCATCACTAGACCCAGCGAATGAGCAGCTCGATACTATATTGCTCAATCCGTTGAAGAAAAATTGCTCTGCGAAACTTGTTGGTGTCGTCTGGATGCCCTATCGGCTTAACCCGCAGCCTCAGCTCGGGGCAGCCTGGTAATAGGAAATGACTGACCCGCTAGCAGAGCTCGATAAAAAATACCTATGGCATCCTTTTACTCAGATGAAGGGATGGGTCGAATCAGATGAGGACCCTCTGATTCTTGATCGAGGAGAGGGGCCTTATCTTTTCGATAACAAAGGGCGCCGCTATTTTGATGGGAACAGTTCCATTTGGACTAACATTCACGGGCATGCTCACCATACTATCAATGCGGCAATGTCCCGCCAGTTGGAGAGGGTTTCGCATGTCAGTGCACTAGGCTTTTCAAACGAACCAGCTATTCGGCTTGCAGAGACTCTTGCTAGGTATTTTCCTGAGGGAACACTTGAGAAGGTTTTCTTTAGCGACAACGGGTCCACGGCAATCGAGTGTGCTTGTAAAATGGCAGTGCAGTATCGTCAGCTGGAAGGTCAGCATGAACGCGCCCGGTTTGTGAGTTTTTCTGGCGCTTATCATGGAGATACGGTTGGAGCGGCCTCGCTGGGTGGTATCCCTACTTTCTTTGAGCGTTTTGGAGGGGCGGGGTATCAGGTGGATATCCTCCAATCTATTCAGGACCTGGAGGAGTATGAAAATGCGT
>JAHDIL010000120.1 GCA_020630835.1 Verrucomicrobiota bacterium | reverse complement strand
CCTCCTCAGTGATTGAATCAAGCATTTTCTCAATCATTTCAGGAGGCATTCCCATTGATTCGGCAGGAACTTCAATAGCCTCAATTTTTGCTATACCCGTATCTGCTGCTTGCAAAAGTTTTGCAGCATAATTCCTTAACTCGCCCCGCCCCGGCTCGTGGGTTTCCATAAAAAAAAATTCATTGTCGGGACGAATAACAACTAACTGGTCTCGAAACCATCGAAAAATCGGTCCGAGAAGTGCTAGATTTCGATCCATCGCCTCATGAAGAAAGAGCTCGTTAGGCTTGGTTCCTTTCGCAATGAAACGAGCGAACAGCCGGTCTTCTTCTGAAATTACTCGCCGATCCCACCAGTCGAGTGAAAACTCAGAATTCCCTTCTGAGGACTTCCGTGAGAAAAAAATTTTCTTAGACGCGGGACGAATCTCGACAAGGGATTCCTCGACGACCTCTCTACTCGTTACGGCAAAAGAGTAGCGAAACACACGCTCTTCCCCTTCAAAGTCGACCAGTATTTCAAATTCAAACTTACTTGGCTCACTCGCAGCCGCACTTCTTAACCTAAATGGTCTTCTTCCTGTCGGCGCATCAGGTCTCGCACCGTCGACCACCATCCACTGAGCATACTCCAAAACACGGCATAAGTTTGACTTCCCAGAAGCATTCGCGCCCCAAATTCCGGTCGCCTGAAGAACCCTTGGAACATGAGGGGCACCCTTGACCGTTCGGTTGCTGTGACGCGATTCCTTTGATGTCATCATGGAGAATTCAGTTGGAGAATCAAAGGAGAGGAAGTTTGTGACGTTTAGACGTATGAGCATGGCTTCTGCCTAAGATGTTTACATGGAACGGCCTCAGTAAAAGCTCTTTTTAAAGAGAAATTGAACATAAAAAAATGGTTTCTAGAGATTTTTTCTCGGAATAAGCATTTTTTCTGTTTGCGCTCTAAATAGTTTCGGATTAAGGGAAATTCATCAAACCTTAAACCTTCTCTCAATTTCTAACGATTTGATGAGTAAGCTAATTCTGCTGGACGAGCACCACTCAGTCAGCAACCACCAATTTCAGATGATCCAACTTCAAAATCCCAGTACTTCATTTGCAAAGGCTGCATCCTTTCGGTCCATCTCAGACGAAAGCCCTTTTTGGATTGGAAATCTGATCCATCTCTACGTCGAACTTGAAATTAATCTGAATCTCGAAGGAGCTGAGTCCATTACCAATGCGAGGACAGCTCACAAATACATTAGAAAGGCAGCTGATGCCGCATTTCTCACCGCTGAACTATTTGGTGGCGAAGTTTTGGAAATTCACGGTAGAACTCTCCACCTCGGAATTCCCTATCAGGACTTACGTGATGTCGAAAATCTGACCTTTCAGCCAGCTGGACTGCTTCATGTGCTTTTGAAGCGAGCGTATAGAAGCGGGGGGCCTAGTGGCTGGAGGATGGGCTCCGATCACGGTACGACCCTCACGATTACGAGCGTCGGAATCCATGACGACACCTCGTTGGTATCCCTAAGTCCAGCTGCTAACCTCCCTGCAAAGAAACTCGGCAATGATCAGGTTCCGCTCCATCAAATCGGTTCTCGAATCCATGGGCATTGGAGTTGCGAAGAGCTCGACTCCATCGCCCTACGCCTTAACAGCACGCTACTCGCAAAACAGAATTCGTATGGAAGAGATCTGCTTGCTGAAGTCATGGTCAAACAGGCTCAAGTAGTCGAACTCAAATCGCTCGCCTCGGTTAATGATATTAACATGCAGGCCGAACCCGTTGGGAACCCTACGGGCGATAACCTCTTCTCTTGCTATGGATACGTTCTGAGCATGGACCTCGATGGATTTACAAAGCGCGTCGCGGAAGTTGCGGATGGGTCTCCTTCAGATCAGGAGAAGCTTGCTAGAGATTTTTATAACATCATGGAAAAGTCTTCTTCTTTCGCTGCGCAACGTCAAGAAAAGTTTATTCAATTTCCGTTTGCCGGGGACAATGCGATTTTCGCCCTAACAACGAAAGATCTCCAAGAGTTTGAAGTTCTCAAAAAAGTCACTCCTATCTCGATCGCTGTTGATTGGGATGACCAGATGACATCTCTAGCTCATCAAGCCGGATTCGGCGGCTGGGGGCAAGCTGCAGCTGGAGGGGACTCGATCAGCAACGCAAATAGTCTAGGGAACCTTCATGTTTCCGGAATTCAACTTGGTCACAGGAGGTTTCTTGTTGGAATTGGTCCGGGAATGAGGTTCTCCAGGCAAGCCTTCGCCCACACAGAGCCATCGCCCAGCGAACTCACGATGTACAAGCCAAACATATCGGATCTTCACCCCAGACTGGCCAATAAATTTCGTGACTGCGAAGGACCTCTTTCGAACATATCAGCATATTTTAAGAAGTCCCATATTGATGACCTGCGGACAGAGCTGCAGCGGTTAACGAGTGAGAAAAATCAAACCATTGAATCAGTCTCCAACCCACAGATTGTACTAACGGGGACCCACGTGATTCACCGACCGCACGCATGGCCCGCTTAATACCTCGAAAACCGCCGCCAGACGTTTCACTAGTGTTTAGGAGGCATTTGGCAATGCAGCTCAATTCGGTTAAGCGTGTCACGAGTAAGCGCGACTCACCACTTTCGGGACTCATTCGTCATCCTGGCGGAGAGTCGGAGATCGTAATCTCTAGATTCAACAATCCCTTGAAGGTTCCTCCTTCGATTAACTGCAGCGAAAGGTGGGTTAGAAGAAACTCTGACTGGCACTATGAAGACCACAACAATCGATTCTGTTGGGTTCTCCAAGATGAATGGGAAGAGCACTTTGAGCGACGCAAAAGTACCGGAGAGAATCTAAGCACACTTTGTCGTGACGCAGGAGCCTGGGCTATAAAGGCGATGGAATACGTGTTGATGCGGCATTGGACAGGTTACGAGTTTGGCATAGTCGACTGGCCACAAGACTGGGAATCATTCTCTCATGGCGATGAAGGCGTCATCGAATATCGCACGGGCCGTTTTCATTGATGATTTCTAAACTAGGAAAGTTACTTATGAGGAGGAAGATATCCCACCGAACCCCTCGAAGGGTTGGGGCTTATAAAAGCTATGGATCGTATCAAGAGATTAATGCAAAGGCGAAGCTGAGTTTTGAAGAAACCGTAGTCCACATGAATCGTGGCTATGAGAATACACAGCGAGTCATTCAGTTTCTTGATACAAAGGCAGGTGCAGTGATCGCATTCTGCGTCGCGCTGTTTGCATTCACAGCAAAGATTGCTGCCTGGGCGTATAATGAAACTGGATCAGTGCCGTTTGCAAATATTCCGCTTGGTCTCGCAACGATATTGGGCCTGTTAGGAGTCACCACCGTTGGGTCTGGTGCACTTTGCTTGTTGTTTTCGTTTTACACGATACGACCGAAGGGGCTTCCGGAGCCCGAGCACTTCACCACACTTTTCCCTGCAATGCGTTCAGATGACGGCCAATCTGCCAGTTATTTGGAATCGATTCAATCCGGAGAGTCGAAAGGCTTCATTTTGGAGGAGTATTCGAAGCAACTTGCAGCCGTTGGTCAGATCGTTTACGGAAAAATAGATCTCTTAAAAAAATCCGTTTCTGCTCTAATTGTGCAAGGGGTCGCATCAGTCTTTCTTGGAGGTCTCATTGGATATGTAGCTATTACCGGAGGTCTTAAAAAGCCTGAGAATCTTGTCACTATCGACGGCAACATTCAGGGACAACTTGCACCAATTTCGATGCCGAAGTGAAAGCCTCATGAAGCAGATTGCAAAAATCAATAATCTGTGTGCAGGTATCTATCGATCAGGTACCAGCCAATGAGCATCTGACCATGCAGCTCGCCTCGCAGCTAGCCGGTGATTTAGGGGGCAGAAGTAATGTTTTGACATTTCATAAAAATTCATTCGGCCTCCAGAGGGTGGGGCGAGGCATTGTTTTATCCTGGTGCCACATCCTTGGGAGGGTTTCCCTCCGTTCGCTGCTGCGCAGAGCACTTACGTTGGTCAAATCGCTGGATGCAATAGTATCATGTCTGGAAGGTAATAGTATTAGCTGAGTCAGCAGATAGTATCTAATTGGTTGGTGAAACCCGTGGTAACCCATTTTGAATAGGGTACACAAAAAAATGAATAGGGTACGCTCCGGAGTGAATAGGGTACGATCGGAATCGAATGGGAGACGCTGTGGTGCTGCTAGCTATTTTGGCCCTGCGACTGCTGGCTACACCATGGCTGACGACTTCTGGGAACTCTCTGCTGTAGGCCTTTGGTTGGATGTATCGCAGTGGCTCATTGGTCTTTGGCGGCGGCCATGTGGTGCCCTCTCTGCTCAGTCAGGAGACTGTTGATACCGGTCGGTTGTGTAATGCAGAGTTTACCGCTGGCTACGGTGCGGTACAGGCGGTATTACTTTTCGCCTGTCCCCGTTTGCACCCAGGTTCGTCTATCGTATCTAGTCAAAGGTATCGGTCAAGCACGGATCTTTCGTCGCTTTGCGGACGGCCTTTATCGATGCGAAATCAAAGAATGACGGCAGCCTTGCCGTCTCAATTACTTTGAATCCGCTCCAGAGCATGTCGAATGGCTAGGATCTCCGTTCCTCTTTGGATCCCGTTTTGCGCCCATCTATACAGATCTTTAGGTAATGTGCAATGACGTTTCACGCCTTAAAAGGTTCGTTTTTCCTAATAAAAATGTGGTCCAGCTCGTCCTAAACAAGATAGTAAACAAGAGATGAGAAGCGTATTCATTACAATGGCGGTGGCAATTGCTTTTATTATTATTTTTCCTGCAATTGTCACCTCCGAGCCCGAGGTGCCCGTGATCGAAAATAACATTGGGGCGCTTGGAGACGTGAAATGGAGTGTTTTGGCGCCCTCAGCATTTCGCAAGGAGAATGGCAACGGGTGGATGCTCATGGCTGGTGACGATGTCTCTGGCACCGATTTAGCTACCTTCATGCCGAGTATTCCAGACGCGAGAGGTTGCTTTATCCGCGCTCTAAATGGTGTCGTGCAGCCATCAGGTGAGATGACAGGACTGCGAGCCGACGGAAAACAGGATCCAGAGGGCGACAAACGGACTGTAGGGAGTTGGCAGGGGGATGCGTTTAAGCAGCATTCTCATCCAATTAAGCGTTTCCAGCACCGCGACAACCCAGGCGATCAACCGAAAAGCCCATACTGGGATGTATTCCATAGTTTGCAAACAACTTGGTCTGGTAGATATACTAAGTATCCGGCAGAAGGTGGCAATCCTCATGAAACCCGTCCGCGGAATATCGCTCTATACTGCTATGTGAAAGTGAATCGATAGAAAGCGGTGTAAGGCGACACTATCAATAAGTTGGTAATGAACACACGATCAACACTCAGCAAGGTCACGAGCCATTTTCTGATCATAGCCTTGTTCGCGTCAAGTTTAGGTGCTAATGAAAGCCTAAGCGAGGACCAATTCGACGGGCGGTACCTCTCTCCCCGAAGTGCATCGACGCTTTACTACAATCAGCGAAAAGGACTCAATTCTACAGTGCCCTTTCAATACATTGGTTGGTATAACGATGCGCTGAAAAATGAAGCGTTAGCCGCAGGGTTCGCAATTCGATTGAACGAAATATCTGACGCTGTAATCGATATTCCCACGCTTGGCTTAGGAAGCCTTGGAATACGATATAGCATGGAGAACATATTTGGTGAGGGGATGGCAGAAAAGCTCGTGCGGCAGCGAGATTCAGTGATTAATCCAATCATTGAAGGGTTGGTAAGCTCCCAAGTTCTGCAAGGAAAGACTAGACCGGAACAATTGGGTATACTCGCAGATATAACGTCTCGCGCCCATCTTCAATTTAAGAAGGAAGACTTGCCTGGTGTGTTCCAAGCTGTGATTCCATCTCTCACCGAGAGAATCCTAGACATGGAGTCAGATCTCTCAGAGAGAATCAGGAAAGGAAATTTGGAGGCTAAAACAAGCATTGACGAAGCTCGAGCGGCGTTGGATGCAGAGTTGAA